>PXBM01000061.1 GCA_003566935.1 Syntrophomonadaceae bacterium
CGACCTGCAGTTATTCTGCGGAAGTATTCACTGACTGGACTATCAAACCCGAAAAGAGCAGTTACTTTTTCTTCTTCTTCCTCTTCTATAATATCGAGTATATCGCGAGTGATTAAAGCACAATCCCTGTTTTCCTCCTGCTGCTGAAGCCAGTCTTCTACTTTTGACAAAATTACTTCCAGATCATAGGTTGTCTGGCATGGCAAACTTTTATCGCCATTTCTGGAGAGAATCATATTTGCTTCTTTTTCGAGGTCTCGCAGTTGTGTTGAGCGATCCTGCATTTTTTCTGACAGCTCTTTTATCTGCTGTTCCAACTCCTCCTTTTCGCGAAGCAAACGGTTGTATTCCACCTGGTCAAAAGTATAATTCTCAGCTGCATTGGCGTAGACCTTTAGCCGGTCAAGCTCTTCTTTCCAGTAATCCAGGTGGGCTTTAACTGAAGCATTACTGCCTGCATTGCCGAAATGACTGCTAAGTATCCCCATTTCCCTTTCCATTTCTCTTTCAAGCTGGTGCTGACGATTTAATATTTCTCTATAGTTATTAAGATTATTAAGGCCCGACTTATTTTTTAAGTTATTAATCTTATCTTCTGCTGCTTTGATTTTATTCTTTTTACCTTCCTGCTGAGCGCGCAGGCGTTCCTGTTCTTTCCGCTGCCATTCCAGTTCATTTTCCAGTTCAACCTGCATATCTTCTTTCAATGACAGATCTTTTTGCAGAGAACTGATCTTTTTTTGTAATAAATCGAGCTTATCTGCCTGAAGGCCGAGTTTATATGCTTCAGAACAAAGCTTTGTTTCCAAAGCCGCCAGACGGCCTTTCTTTTTTAAATAGAAAAACTTATTTCCTGTTAAAACAGCAGCGGATATAAATGTAACAACCAGTAAAGGCAGGGGCCACCAGGTATCACTTATTAGTAATCCGGCCAGGCTTAAAAGAAAGGCAAGAGCGTTCACCATTAAAGCCCGGTTATAGATAGGCGCTTGAACAAGAATCTGCTCTTTGCTCAGAGCCTGCTTTGCCTGGTTATAATCGGCCAGACCAGGTTCCAGCTTTTCCGCTGATCGCACATCCTGCTCCACTCTTTTCAAAGCTTCTTGCTGATCATTATACTTTCGCCGCAAATCCTGCACTATAGTTTTTTGTTGATTAATTTGTTCCTCAATACTTTTTAATTCATTGTGAAAATAATCAAGCTCTGAAACCGTTTTTTGACAGGCTTCATATTCATCCCGGGAATAAGGGCTGAGTTTTTCTGCCTCTGCCCTGACTGATTCCAGCCGGTTGAGCGCTGCAGCGCCTTTTTCATATATCTCCCTGTTTTGCGCTTCCCGGTATGAATTTATTCTTTCTGCAGTATCGCGATCTTTCAACTCGAGTTCCGCCAGCTCTTCTTCAAAACTTGCAAAATTTTCTTCCCGGAGCTGGTATAAAAGTATTTCTGCTTTATCTTGCAAGGCAGATGCCCTGTAAATTTTATCCTTCAACTTAACGGGAGCGGTATTCTGATAACTACCGCCTTCGGTTATACCCCCGAGATCAAGAACTGCATTTTTTAGCTTCTCAATTTCTCCCGTTCGCAAGCCTGTTAAACGGCTGGTAAAATCGCGGTAAAAAGCGTTTTCATCATTAATAGAAAGGTCGCTGTCTCTGATCACAAATATATTGGCAAACAGATCGGGGCTAAGCCCAAAATGCTGATCGAAAGTGCCTGCCTCCGGAAATTTAATTTCTTTTTGTGAACTGTCTGCTAATACCAGGTAGCCTTCGGGGTTTTCTTCCACCCTTTTTATGCTTTTAAAAACTTTCAGGTTTTTTTTAAAAAGCATTTTTAAAAGAGCATCGATGGTTAGAGTCTTTCCTTCTTCATTAGAAGCATAAATAAGGTTAAATAAGCCCGGCTCCTTGATGCCGCTAACGGAAAGGGGTCCATATCGCCTGATGCCATATTCTTTAATAATCACTGTTTCAACCCCCTGAAAGCATTTATCAGCATCTTCTCGGCTTTCTCCTGCTGATCCCGGGTGTAATCTGTGAGAGATAATTTTTTACGAAACTTTTTAAATATATCGTCTTCCAGGATATGCTGAACATCTTTGAATTCGATCATTAATTCGTCAACCATGTAATGATCCATTTTCGACTTAACTGCTTCAACCAGTTCACTCTCATTTAAACCCAAAAACGCACCGTTAAAATATCCGCTGATCGATAGAATTAGTTTTGCCCGGGGATGCAAACCCTGCAAGCTTTGGTCAAGCTGTTCAAGAGGGTTTCTTTCGCTGAATGGATCAAGGTTTAAATACACTCTTTCATAGTGAGCAGTGTTGAGAACTATTTCAGAAGTTTTACCATCGGGATCAACAAGGTTGACTTTACGAATCCCTATCTCTCTCCTGGTTACTGCTGAAGGGGAGCCGGGATAAATGAACAGTCCTCCGCCAGGCAAGCTCCAGGCAGCGTATCTTGAATGAAAATGACCAGCCAGAACATGCTTGACGGGCAGATCTGCAAAATATGATAGTTTCACAGGCATATACCTTTGGTCACCTTCATCACCCATGTCTTCCGGTGAAAAGTAAGCATCTAAAAGCTCACCATGAAATAGCAAATAGTTAATACGATCCGGATCCATCCTCGTTCCTAAATCCTTGAGGCGCCTAACTATTTTCTCAGCGCTTAAACTTTCATAAGGCATACCCC
>PXBM01000131.1 GCA_003566935.1 Syntrophomonadaceae bacterium
GAAAACTATAGGGTTGTTGCCCTCACTCCGCTGGGTGTACCGGAAAAGCAGCCGTCTGAGAAGCCACGTAAAGATTTAAACGAAATAGTTTATGCTGAAGAGTGGGGAAACCCTTTGTAATAATAATGCCCCTTAGCTTCACCGGCATTTCCATGCCTGCACTTTATGCTCGCTTCGGCTTTCTTAATCAGGTTGGGTAGTTGAAATATAGTAAGGATATTTTAACCGGTAGAATGGCGGGGTCTTGAATAGTGGAAAAAGTAATCAGTAAAAATCGCAAAGCCTGGCATGACTATCATATTGAAGAAGCTTATGAAGCCGGGATTGTCTTGACCGGAACAGAGGTTAAGTCTATCCGTAACAGTCGGGTTAACCTGAAAGACAGCTATGCCCGGGTTGAGGGAAGCGAGCTGTATCTTTATAATATGCATATCAGTCCTTATGATCCCGGCAATCGCTATAATCACGATCCGCTGCGAGTGCGGAAGCTTTTGATGCATAAGCTAGAAATCGGGCGATTGGCCGGCAAAACCCAGGAAAAAGGGTTTGCCTTAATTCCACTAAAAATTTACCTTACCCGTGGCCTGGTTAAAATTGAACTTGGGCTGGCCAGGGGCAAAAAGCAGTATGATAAAAGGCGGGATATTGCCGAGAAAGACAGCAAGCGTGAAATGGAACGAGAATTTCGGCAAAAGCAAAAGATTGAATAAGCCTGCCGGATGTTGAAAAAAGCCAGTTTTACAGGTATAATATAGTTGTAGTATAAGAAAAAGATATTTAAGATTTGGGGGCGTTTTGGATTCGACGGGGGTTGTAGAAGCAGGAGCGGCAAGTCCAGGACCATGACCTGGATAAAACATGGAACGGCTATAAACGCCAAACCGAATTACGCACTCGCTGCTTAAATAAAAGTAGCGCATCCCTCCTTTCCTCGGCCGGGGGAAAGACCAGGGGTGTCAACTAACCGGTCTACCGTTACAGCGGTTGTCCCAACGCGATAACGGGAAATCTAAAGGGACTAGCGCTAAAGGATCCTGTTCCGGGGAGCCAGCAGCGCGAAAACTAAAGCCGGAACTAAGCTTGTAGAAACTCCTGTAGCTGAGCCTTCGGACGCGGGTTCGACTCCCGCCGCCTCCACCAATTAAAGCAAGTCACGGGGACGTTTTGTTTGACTGATCGACAGATAAGTCGTAAGTCAAGCAGAGCGTTTTTTTATTCAATCACTTGCTAACCTTGAAGGATTTATTGAATTTAATAACCAACGCAACAGCGATCAGTGCCTCGAATAAAATGAGAAAATAAGATATACTGATAAAGAATAAAAAAAATATTTAAAAGATGGTTAAAATAAAAAGATACCGGCGCTGGAGAGTAAAGTAAAAAATGATGTTTTAAAGAGAATAAAAAGTGAAACTGGGGCCAGCATTAGGCAGCTTGAAAAAGTTCTGGGGATTGGCAGGAATATTACACAAAAAGAATGAAGGGACAAGTCAATCAAAACGGCAGTGACTTTACCAGGAGGTGGAGCATGGAACAAGAAATCAGGGAATACGCACTTGAAATTGGTTTTGATAACGTTGGTTTTACCACGGCCGATCCTTTTACACAGTTAACAGAAGCTCTGGAGGAACGTAAAGAGGGTTATAGTTGGGTTAGTAACAGGTTGCTGCAGCTTGCAAATGTAGCTGATCCCTGTAATGTTTTACCTTCGGCTCGCTCGGTCATTGTCTTAATCTACGACTATCACAAGCAGGCTTTCCCGGAGAAGTTAATAGGCCGGATTGGTAAAGCTTATCAATCGCGACTTTACCCCGGCAAAAAACGTCTTTTTGGAAGCCGCCTGCGTCTGATGCGTGATTTTTTGGGGGCAAAAGGAATGGAAGTAGGTTACCGTCCGGCCATGCCTGAAAGGCAAGCTGCTGTCAGGGCCGGAGTCGGAAGTTTCGGTTGTAATACTTTCGTTCACGAGCCGGGCAGGGGCAGCTATATTGGCATAGTTGCTATGGCTGTCAGCGCAGAGTTGGAGCCCGCTGCAGCAGTTTCAGAAACTCGCTGCTTCGATGATTGCCGGCGCTGTTTTGAAGCCTGTCCGACTGGTGCGCTATACGAACCCTATAAAATGAACCCTTTGCAATGTATTGCTTTCAATACATACGGCCCCGGGAATTTCCCGGGCGCTCCTGAAGATATCCCGATTGAAATAAGAGAAAAAATGGGTTCCTGGATTTATGGTTGTGATCTTTGCCAGGATGCCTGTCCCATGAACCAGAAGAGACTTAAGCAAACCCTGGTCCCTGATGCTTACCTTGAAGAGATCGCGCCCAAAATGGACCCAAAAGTTTTATTGGCCATGGATGATAACTATTTTCAGGAAACGGTGCAACAGCTGCTCTATGGTTACATTTGGGAGAAAAAATTTTTACAGCGCAATGCAGCTATTGCTCTTGGGAACAGTGGTGATGAGGGAGTAGTAAACCTGCTGGCGACAACGATGGAAGATCCCGAGGAAATGGTCCGCCAATACAGTGCCTGGGCCATTGGTCGCATAGGCGGCAATAAAAGTAAAAATGTCCTTGAGTTGAAAGCGAAAAATGAAACGTCCGAAAAAGTCAAGGCAGAGATAGCTTATGCCCTTGAATCATTTTAGTAGTGAGACAGGGGGACGGGGGTTTGTCTCATGAGACAAACCCCCGTCCCCCTGTCTC
>PXBM01000265.1 GCA_003566935.1 Syntrophomonadaceae bacterium
TAATCTGTTTCAGCATAGTTGGAGTGCCCCATATATTCGCTCAAGTAAGGATAAAGCGCGTTTATATCCTGACCTTCCTTTACCCACTGATTCAGTCGGTGAACGGCGTATCCATGCCGGAAGTCATGAACTCTTGCTGGATTTCCTAGAATTGCACCGGATTCAGGCAGTTTATCCCAGAACTCATGGAACCAGTAGTCCAGTATTGATTTATTAAAGCAATTCCCATCCTTATTCGGGAAAAACACTCGTCTGTCTGGAATCATGGATTCCATGATAGAATCATACTCCCTGCATACTTCCTGCAGGTCTTCGCTCATGTATACGATCCTGGCTTTCCAGCCTTTGGATTCCCGGATGGATATCTTTCCTGTCTCAAGGTCAACATCCTCTTTTTTCAACAGGCGTGCTTCCGAACTGCGCAACCCGCAACAGTACAGCATACGGAAAATTACCGGTATGACATACCTCCTGGTCGGAGAAAACGGTGAAGGAGGACAGTGGTCAATGGCATGGAAAAAGGATTTGATTTCGGCGGTTGTATAAATATGGGCCTCATACTTAACCTGCCTATCTGGGATGTGACCGGGAATGATGTAAACATCGTATCCAAGCCCTTTCATGTATTTACCAAGCTGCCTTACCGGAGTAACCCTCCTTAAGAGGCCGTTTGGATGCTCTCCAGGCTTTGACTGGATCCATGCAGAGCACATTTCCCGTGTGATTGTGCCCTCTTCGGTGAACTTCTCAGCTGCAAGTAAATCAAAGTGATACAATATTCGGGCTGAAGACTGGTAATGATAACCCGATGCTCGTTTCTGGCTGATAAAGTCTTTAATGCATGCACCAAGAAGGCTTTTAAATGTGTAATCAGCCATCAGAAGTACCTCCTCTCCATGATACCCTGCCTATGACGGACAGATCCAGTGCGCACATCCGGAGCATGGATTCCTCCATGGACAAATAAGGCTTATCGGATTCCTTTGAGGTGTGTCCTAGAGCATCGGTAATGACCTGGTGAGGTACTTTAGCAACCAGAAGTTTATGGACCATGGAATACCGAAAAAGGTGCACGCCCGTAGCAGTACCGTTTACCGGCTTAATCCCCAGGCAACCAAGCAGTCTGGAACAGGTTGAGTAAACAGAACTCAGTTTATGGTGTGGCGCCTGGTTACGTAAGAATACATATGGGTAATGGTCAGCTCGTTTCGGTCTTTCATTCAGAATGTAATCCATCAGTGCGTTGCCTACATCAGGGAGCAGTGGCAGTACGAGAGGTTCCCCAGTTTTTTTCTGGATCAACCTGATTTTATCATTCCGCCAGTCAATCGCCTGAAAAGTGAGATTGCAAATATCACAATCACGCAATCCCAGATGCATGGCAAGAAGGATGACTGCTTTGGTGCGTTTAGACTCTTTTGCCAGCTGTGCAATCAGTTCTGTCTGATCTTTTTCAGAAATATAGGCGGCAACCGAACCCCGCTGTACAAAGCCTCCCATTACAATGCCGGACAAATCCTTACTGATCAGGCCGGCAGTATGAAAGAATGCCAACAGTGAACGCAGGATTGGAAGTATGGTTGCCATGCTCCGTCTATTGCAGATGCATGCAAACTTTGTAATGACAAGATGGATCTTTGGGGGTGAAAGAGACAGTATATCTTTCGGTGTTTCTATACCAGCGAACTCCACGGTTTTCCGGAATACATAATCATACAGGTTGATTGTAGATCTGCTGAGGTTGCGCTGCTCCAGCGACTCAAGGTACTGTGAACGGATGGATTCCGCCTCCAAGCTTTTCCAGCGGTTATCTCGGTTGATCCTACCCCAAAGGAAGCGCCCTGTATTTGCGACTTCTATCAGGACATGCGCTGCCTTACGGTTAATTTTCCACTTCCATTCCTTAATGGATCCTTTATTACGTCGGTCGCTTATTTCTTGGATGAAGCATTTCATCAATGATTCATCATATCCAGAGACACCGGCATCATAAAAATAACGCCGGATTTCCATCCAGGAATGTTTGTATTGCCCGATAGTAGAATCCGTGAGATGAAGGCATCTCATTTCAATTTCAGCCTTGACAATGAGGTGATCAATACGCACGTCTGCTGTTATCGGGAACTCCTGGCCCAGAAAAAACTCATAAACTTCGGCATCATCCGGTAAGGGTGGTTCGTTGAACGGTAGTCCGTGTTCATCTCGGGCTTGTGTACATGCGAATTCGTCAACTAGCTTTACGCAGCGAACATGCATTGCGTGGCGTTCCTGCGAACCATTGTCATCTGTAATGAATGCATCATACAGCTTAGCACATGGTTCCGTAATACCAAGCAATTTTGCACACTTTAGCATTTGGTTGAAGTAGCGTCGCCTTGACTCCCAAGTTTCATTGGCAAGCTCAGATTTCAACTGCTGTAAAATGGTGTTGATGACAATTTCCAGTTTTGTCATATGTTATCCTCCTTTTAGCCTGTATTAGGCTGTCTAAAGGATAACACTATTTAAGATATTATCTTCAATTTCATGCTATTGGCCAGCTGTATGCTTAAGCAGTTCTGCTGATTTTGAAGATAATACGATTTTGAAGATAATCCCGGGGTTTTTTCACACGGGTAGGGATCACCGCTGTCCCGTAATAGGTTGCCATTTCCTCATAGGTGCGATTTAGCTCTGGTTCGTAACGACAA
>PXBM01000267.1 GCA_003566935.1 Syntrophomonadaceae bacterium
CCATCCCAAATGAGCCAGTTACTTTATACTTCAGCATTTTATCACGCAAAAACCTGGCAGCAGCCAGTGAAGCACCGCCTGTTCCGGTTTGAAATGAAATTCCTTCCCGCAGCAGGCCGGCTGCTTCAATCACATCCACAGCCCACTGGGCCAGCTGGAGCCTGAGCGGGTCATCAACCATTTTAACCGCACCTGTCGTTATTCCTGCCGGGTCGCCAACCTGGCCTACCTTAACAACAAAATCAACTACAGTCTCATCGGCGCTGGATGGAACCAGCGGATATGGTTCCAGGTTATCTGTTAAGACCACCGTCTTACGGGCATAGTGACAGTCTGTCAGGCAGTAGCCCAGCGAACCGCAGGCAGAAGGCCCGTTAATACCGTTAAAGTTGCCGGCTTCATCTGCAGCGGGGGCTGCTATAAAGGCTGCATCTATCTCTTCTTCACCCGCTTCAATGGCCCGGTCCCGTCCGCCATGGGTCCGAAAAATAACCGGAAAAGGGAATTCACCCCGGGACATGGCTTCCGCAACTGGACCTAGCATATAGTTACAGGAAAGCCCTCCGACCACACCGGAGGCAATATGTTCAACCAGGGGAGCATGAACCGGAAATATAGAACTTAAGGCAACTTTTAAATTTTTAAGGCCCATGCGGGCAGCCTGGTCCAAAACCAGGTTGACAATACGGTCACCGTTTCGAAAGTGATGGTGGAATGATAAAGTCATACCATCTTCCAGGCCACATTCACGAATAGCCGTTTCAATATCAGGCAGCAGTTTTTTTTCACCGGGTAAAGCTCTCCCTGTTGCAGTCCCCGCTTTGAAGGGAACGGGAGCATTACCATGCGGCGAGCTGTACGGGATTATTTCTTTATATCCATTTATCGATTCGGGAATCGTTCTGCCGACTCCGTTAACAGTCATTTAAATCACCCTCCCCGGCCAGTACCAGGACCCGCCTGGCTTTAATTACAACAGGCTGGTCCACCATGGATCCATCTACAACTACAATCCCCCGGCCCTGCAGTTCCGCCTGCTCAGCCGCTTCCACAATTTTCTTTGCCTTTTCAACTTCTGCGGGCCCGGGTAAAAATGCTTTCTTGATCACAGGCACCTGGCGGGGAGAAAGTGCAGCTTTAGCCATAAAACCCATTTTCCTGGCATTTTTCGCATCCCTTGCCAGGCTGTCAAGGTCACTAACCATGAGGAAAGGTGTATCTATGGGCTGCACCCCGGCCGCATTGCCCGCCAGAACTAACACCTGCCTGGCAAACTTGATCTCAGTTCCTTCTGCGGTGCGTTCAAGGTTCAATTCTGCCGCAAGGTCCTCTGCCCCCAGCATTAACCCGTCAACCCGGTTTGATGCTTTCGCTGTCTCATAAGCCTGCTGCAGTCCAAAAGCTGTTTCGATCAGGCAAAGAATTGAGATGCTCTCTTTTTCCAGGGCTTCGCTTAACCGCTTAACCGATCCTGGTTCTGCTTTAGGTAAAAGGATTGTATTAACTGCAGGGCAGCGCCTGACCATCTCCAGATCGTTTAATCCCCAGGGAGTTGAAAGAGGGTTAATCCTGACAGACAGTTCCCTGGAACCAAAGCTCCGTTCCTTTAAAGCCTGCTCTACTATTACACGGCTTTTTTCTTTGCCGGAACAGGCTACGGCATCTTCCAGGTCGAAAATAATAGTGTCGGCTTGCGATTTCGCCGCCTTATCAAAAAAGTCTGGCCTGTCTCCCGGCACGAATAAGAGAGCCATCCGCTGCCTGCCCATCTCCTTACACCTCCGTTTTCTGCTTTGCAGGAGTGTAATCAGGCAGCAAAACCGGGGAATGCTGTTCTGAGGGCACAGCAAGTTCTCTCAGGCAGGTATGGTAACCCCTGATATGGTCCACAGTCAGTTTGTCTGATCCGGCATATTCCCTGTTCACTTCCAGGGCTCGCCTGGCAGCCCGCCTGCCGTAAACAAAAATATCGAGCAGGCTGTTTCCTGCCAGCCGGTTTTTGCCCTGGATTCCACCGGCCACTTCACCGGCGGCATAAAGACCGGGCAGAGATGTTTCAGCCTGCGGGTTGATTTTTAAGCCGCCATTCTGATAGTGTTGGGTTGGGTAAACCAGGATCGGCTCATGTTGGATATCAATATCATACTTTTTAAAGCGCTGGTAAATACCAACAAAGTGATTTTTAATGTCAGGAATCAGGGGTGTATCCAACCAGACCCCTTCAAGTCCGGTCGGGGTTACCACACCATTGCCCCGTTCAGAACATTCCCTGATGCAGGCTGAAGCGCAGGTATCCCTGCATTCCAGCTCATTGACAAATCTCTCACCATTGACATTTACCAGGTGAGCACCATGCCCACGCATCACTTCAGTTATTAGCTGCCCCAGCAGCTGTTCCGGCCATACTGTACCCGTTGGGTGGTACTGAATGCTGTCCATATGGATCAGTTCAGCTCCAGCCCTATAAGCAACAACCAGGCCGTCGGCAGTCGCCCCGTAGTGATTTGTAGTGGGGAACCCCTGGATGTGAAGACGTCCAATACCACCTGAGGCCATAATCACTGCCTTTGCACGCACAGTGGTCAGCTCCCCGGTTTCCATGTTGTAAAGAACTGCCCCGGCACATGCGCCATTTTCATCAAGCAGCAGGTCAACAACCGGTGAGAATTCCAGGCAGGGTATCTGGCG
>PXBM01000158.1 GCA_003566935.1 Syntrophomonadaceae bacterium
ATTCCAGCCAGCGCTATCTGCGTACCAAAAATGACGCCCCAGATATTGGTTGCAATGACGGGCGCCATCTCGGCATCGGTCAGCTGGCTAACCGGTCGTTTGGGGCCGCTGACACCGGCATTGTTGATCCAGATATCAACGCCACCAAATACGTCAGCGGCTTGATCCCAGAGCGCCTGGACCGAGCTGCGCTCTGTCACATCTGCCGGTATACCCAATACGCCCCCACGCCCTTCGGCTGCCTCAACCTGCGCAACAGCGGCGTCGACCGATTCCTGATGACGTGCTGATACAACGACATCATGGCCGCGTTGCCGGAAGGCCAGTGCCAGACCGAGCCCAATACCTCGGCTGCTGCCGGTGATGACGATTCGTGCCATAGGGTTTTCCTGGTTAGCGAAGCTGGCGCGGCATCGTAACTCATCAAGGTATGGGGGAGCAGCTATAGGGCTGTTCGAGAGCTTTCGCGGCTAAGTGGGCTGATCTTCAATCACCTGGCAGCGCGTAGCGGAATGTGGCACAACAGGCCTGCCTCGTCACCGACGAGCAGCCAGCGCAAGTCCGATGAAACCTGCATTGCGCTGACTGCGCTGCCGGTGGAGCCGCGCACGGCGTAATCGTCCCCGTCCCGACACAGCTCGGCGAAAAGGACGGCCCCGTCCTCGAAGCCGGTGAACACAAGGTCAGCACCGGCGATGCCGGTGACGCTCGTCGCAATCTGGCCACGGCCTTCTGCTACGGTGAGTGGGGGCCGGTCCATCGGTCCGTCCCGTCCATCGAAAGGCCAGCACACGGCAAGCCCGGCACCAGTTGTGGCCAGCCAGGGCAGCGTGCCGACCCAGCGCAAGCTGTGTACCTTGCTCGGATAGCCCGCCATACGAAGATCAGTGCGGTCTGCCAACCGCCATCCCCGCAGCATGTTCTCCTGCATCGAGGAGATCACGAACCGTCCGTCCGGACTGAACGTGACCCCGAGATGTGAGCCCTGGAAGGCGAGCTTGATTGGTCGATAGCCGCGTTTTCCCCGCTCGTGTACCGTGACGCCACCATAATGCGCAGCGGCGATACGTCGCCCGCGGGTATCTATCGCCAGGCCGCCTACGGTGCTTGGGTGGTCGAGCACATCCGGAGCCCGCGCCCCCTGACGCCAGACATGGACCTGCCGTCCCGCGGAGCAGGCGCGCACGCTGCTGGCGCGGCTGGCATCGACATGATCGATCCAGTCTCTTCCGAAAGTGGCGAGGCAGGTGCTCGATCCATCGAGCGTCGTTCGAATCAATTGGCCATCATCTCCACCGCTCAAGACAGCGCCGGGCTCCCGGTCGACGCATAACGAAAGCACGGCGCCGCGATGGGCCTGTATTGTCCGAGGCGGCTGCCCCTCGCGCAGAATGCGCAAGGTGCCATCACCATGTGAGGAGATGAACGTATCCGTGTCAGTGACGATGCCCGTCACCGGGGCACCGGTTTCAATCAGAAGGGCCTGCTCCTCGATTGGGGTCCGCGGGAACAGCGACGAAACGCTCATCATTCAGCGAACCTGGCAGGCCTCGAATTGCTGACGCAGACCCGCTTCATCGAGGTTCCGGCCAATGAACACGAGACGTGACTCGCGTTCCTGGTCTGCTGGCCAGGTGCCGATAAAGTCGCCTTCCATCAACATATGCACGCCCTGGATGACGTAGCGCTGATCTTCATTTGCGAGTGCGAGTACACCTTTCGATCTCAGGATGTCCTGTCCTTGTTCACGAAGCAGGGTTGAGAACCAGTCCTCGAATCGATCACGGTCCAGCGGATGTCTGCTCCTGAGGGAAACACTGGTCACCTTCTCGTCGTGCTCATGCGCGTGATCGCTCTCGAGGAAGTCGGGCTCGATCTCAAGAATCCGCTCAAGGTCGAAGGCGTGCTGCCCAAGCAGTCGCTCGAGTGAAGTCGCGCAGCGTTCCGTGCGAAGGATTTTCGTCCATGGGTTGATGTGGCGAATCCGCGCCTCCAGGTTCAGCAGTTCATCGCTACTGACAAGATCAATCTTGTTGAGTAGTACAACGTCGGCGAAGGCGATCTGCTCGACCACCTCATGGCTGTCTTCCAGCTGGGCGGGGAGGTGCAGTGCATCCACTACGGTGACGATGGCATCCAGGCGGGTACGGCGGGCGACATCGCGGTCGACGAAAAAGGTCTGAGCGACCGGCGCCGGGTCGGCAATACCCGTGGTCTCGATCACGATGGCGTCAAAACGCTCGGCGCGCTTCATCAGTCCGCCGAGTATCCGGATGAGGTCTCCGCGGACCGTACAGCAGATACACCCGTTATTCATTTCGAAGACTTCTTCATCGGCATCGATAACAAGGTCGTTATCGATGCCGATCTCACCGAATTCGTTGATCACGACGGCATATTTGCGGCCGTGCTCTTCCGTCAGGATTCGGTTGAGTAGCGTGGTCTTTCCCGCACCCAGGAAGCCGGTGAGCACGGTAACGGGGACTTGCTGACTCATGATGCACCTCCTTGCGCGACGGAAAGTTCAGCCTGGGCACGTTGAAACCACTGCACGACACGTGAGTGATGCTGTTGCCCCCAGATGGCGAGGAATCGATTCGTCTGATGATCTCTGGAATTCCGCAGCGCCTCGAGTCGTTCGTCAATGAAGTCGGCGGTCAGCTCGAGTCCGCAGTCGACCTC
>PXBM01000063.1 GCA_003566935.1 Syntrophomonadaceae bacterium
TATGAAGCGGGGCAAAAAGCTTTGAATAAAGCAGGAATGTCAGCAGATCAGCTAGATTTAATCGAGGTTAACGAAGCTTTTGCCGCCGTGGCTCTAACCTGTATTAAACTGGGCGGCTGGGATGAAGAAAGAGTTAATGTCAACGGCGGAGCCGTTGCCCTGGGCCACCCGATCGGAGCCAGCGGCGCCCGCATCCTGATGACCCTTATCGCCGAGCTGCGCCGCCGCGGCGGCGGATACGGGATGGCTACCATATGCAGCGGTGCCGCCCAGGGCGAAGCAACAATCGTCAAAGTCAGCTAAGAGGAGACAGCTAAAATGGCTTTTACCCTTACAGAAGAGCAGCTTAAGAAACAGCAGGAATTTCAGCATTTTGCTGATGCCGAAATTGATAAAGGTGATCATTTCCCACAGGAAAACCTAAACATTGCTGCCAAACACGGCTATATGGGTTACCCTATTCCGGCTGAATGGGGCGGACAGGGGCAGGATTTTCTCAGCTATATATTATTAATTGAAGAGATCTCCAGGGTTTGTTCATCCACCGGGGCGATCATTGCTGTACATACTTCAGTTGGCTCATTTCCCCTGCTGTATTTTGGTACGGATGAACAGAAAAAACGCTACCTGCCTGCCCTGGCCTGCGGCAAGATGCTCGGGGCTTTTGCCCTGACTGAAGCGGATGCTGGTTCCGATGCAGCAGCTCTTTCAACAACTGCAACTCCTGTTGATGGAGGTTACCGTTTAAACGGTTGCAAAATATTTATCACCAGCGGCGGACAGGCTGATCTCTATACTGTTTTTGCAACCCTCGATAAAGCAAAAGGAGTTAATAGTATTACAGCTTTTTTGATTGAAAAAGATACCCCGGGATTAATACCTGGTAAACCCGAAAAAAAGATGGGCCTAAACCGATCTAACACCACTGAACTGATGTTGGAGGATCTTTTTGTTCCGGTGTCGAACAGACTTGGTGAAGAAGGTGAAGGCTTTAAAATAGCGATGTCTTTGCTTGATGGTGGCAGGATTGGTATTGCCGCCCAGGGACTGGGCATGGCCCGGGCGGCAATTGAATACACTGTAAATTACCTGAAAGCGGAAGCAAGGGCAGGTAAAAAGGTCGACCAGGGAGTAAGTTTTAGCCTGGCCGATCTGGCAACCCGTTTGGAGGCCGCACGTCTTTTGGTGTACAGGGCAGCAGAAGTAAAAGAGAGTGGAGCACGCTGTTCTAAAGAAGCATCGATGGCTAAAATGTATGCCACAGATCTGGCCATGGAGGCGGCAACAAAATGTATTGACCTGTGCGGACTCACTGCCATGAGGGATGACCATCCGCTAACCCGCTATTTCCGTGATGCCAAGGCTCCCCAGATTTATGAGGGGTCAAACCAGATTCAACGTATAGTCATTGCCCGCCAGCTTTTAAAGTAAGGTTGTAAGTGCAGCTAAGCCAGCAAGTTTAACATTTATAAGTATCAATGACATAATAATTACAGGAGGATGAGTAGATGAATTTTGTGTTGACTGAAGAACAAGAAATGACCCGGAAAATGGTGCGCGATTTTGCCGAGAACGAGGTAGCGCCAGGAGCGGAAGAACGTGATGATAAGGAAGAATTTTCACGCGAACTTTTCGATAAGATGGGCGAACTGGGATTGACCGGTATTCCCTGGCCGGAGGAATACGGCGGAGGTGAATGTGATTTTATCAGCTATGTCATTGCCGTTGAAGAGCTGTCCCGGGTTGATGCTTCGGCCGGAACAACTCTTTCGGCTCACACTTCGCTGGCCGGATGGCCGCTATATAAGTATGGCAGTGAAGAGCAGAAGAAGAAGTATTTAGAGCCGATGGCCCTGGGTGAAAAACTGGGCGCCTATGGTCTGACTGAAGCTACCGCCGGGACAGATGCTGCAAGCCAGAGCACTACCGCTGTTCTCGACGGAGATAGCTATATTTTAAACGGCAATAAAATATTTATCACCAACGGTGGCGATGCAGAGATTAATATTATTTTCGCTGTAACCGATAAAGAAAAGAAGGCAAAAGGAGTAAGCGCTTTTATAGTTGAGAAAGGAACTCCCGGTTTTTCTTTCGGCAAAAAAGAGAGGAAGATGGGCCTGCGCTCGTCCCCGACCCTGGAACTGATATTTGAAGATTGCCGGGTGCCGAAGGAAAACCTGCTCGGTAAAGAAGGAGAAGGCTTTAAAATCGCCATGAGCACCCTCGATGGTGGGCGTAATGGTATTGCCGCGCAGGCAGTCGGTATAGCCCAGGGCGCCCTTGATGCCGCGGCAGATTATGCCAAGACCAGGGAACAGTTCGGTCAGCCGATTGCTAACTTCCAGGCCATCTCCTTTATGCTGGCCGACATGGGCACAAAAATTGAAGCGTCACGCCTGCTCACTTACCAGGCGGCTTACCTGGAAAGTGAAGGGCTGCCCTACGGAAAAGCTTCCGCCATGGCCAAGCTATTTGCCTCCGAAACTGCAATGGAGGTAACCACTAAAGCGGTACAAATCTTCGGTGGTTACGGTTATACCCGTGATTACCCGGTCGAGCGCTTTATGCGAGATGCAAAGATTACAGAAATTTATGAGGGCACCAGCGAAGTTCAGCGCCTGGTAATTTCAAGATACCTGCTTTCTTAA
>PXBM01000010.1 GCA_003566935.1 Syntrophomonadaceae bacterium
CTTTACATGGTCCGCGACCTTGGCACAACAACAACTTTCGCCGGATTGGGATTAGCTGTTTTCCACCTTGGAGGTATACTTGGCCAGCCTTTCTGGGGTTTCTTTAGCGAAAAAGTTTTTCAGGGTAACAGGAGAATAGCCCTATCTCTTCTTGGCTTCTTGATTTGCGGGTTGCAGCTCTTTTTCGGCCTGATTATCAGCAGACAAGATTTTGCCCCTGAATTAATCCTGCTCTTTTCATTTTTCCTGGGATTTTGCACGCTTGGCATTATAGCAATTTACTTTACAACCGTAAGTGAACTCGTAGCAAAACATCAGGTCGGGACGGTTACCGGACTGGCTTTAATCTTTCCCCGCAGCAGCACGGTGATTATGCCACCGCTATTTGGTCTGATAGCAGATATTACCGGAACTTACACTGTCAGCTGGATTATCCTGGGCCTTCTGGTAGCTGTACTAACATCAGCATTTTTCTATTTTAGCGGCAAATATTCCCGCTCAGCTGAGCATAGTAATTCTGTCTAGTTAAAGATTCTAAGGCTATAATCTTTGAAATTCTCTCATAAACTTTATTACATTTTCTCAACTATGGTCAAAATATCCTCAGGCTTCTCGGCAATATGATCGGGTTTGCCTTCCTGCAGCAGGGATAGATAATCATACCCCCAGGTTACAGAAATGATCCTGATCGGCACTTTCTTGCAGGCGGTGATATCGCGCTCTTCATCACCGATGTAAACGGCCTGTTCACTTTTTAGTCCAAGATCTTTTAAAGCCCGCTTAATAATTTTATGCTTACCAAACAAGCTTGAACTGCACTGAATAACATCAAAGTATTCCAGGTTGTGCGTGGCAAGGAAGCTGTTGATATTACGGTGAGTGTTTGAAGAAACAATAGCCAGGGTATACCCGCGATCTTTCAGGCTGCGGATTAATTCTTCTGTCCCGGGAAAGGGCTCAGCCGAACCAATGAATTCACTGAAAATATGTACTGCCTCGGCTGCAAGGCCGGGCAACTTAAAAAATGGCACGCCAGCCTTTTGAAAGCGCTCCCTGATTGGCAGCGACCGCATTTCGTGCAGTTCCTCGTGCGTCATCTTTTCAATATTATGTCGCAGGGTTAAACGATCGTAAACCTTAAATAGAATATGCCCTGTATCGGCCAGGGTTCCGTCAAAGTCAAAGAGTAAAGCTTTAACCATCGTTGTCCTTTCGTTGCCAGGTATAATTGAGTCGGCCCAAAACTAGGAGAAGCCATGTGCTTATTATTGCATTACAGGGACAGTTACGCAATATTTATAAGCCGATTTTAAAAAGCCCGTAAAGGGGAATACCCACTGAGCATGTCATTTATCAGGGCAGCAGCTAAGCCTCAAGGACCACCGCATCACCCTGGGCCAGGCCGCCGCAGATGGCCGCCGCGCCAATCCCACCACCCCTGCGCCTTAATTCATAAGCCAGGGTCATGACTATTCTGGCCCCACTGGCTCCGACCGGGTGGCCGACAGCAATAGCTCCTCCATTTACATTAATTTTTTCGCGAAGCTTTTCCAGCCCGGCCGCGTTTTCGCCAGCCAGTATCTTGCTGCTGACCAGGGGCATAGCCGCAAAGGCTTCATTGATCTCAACCAGGTCTAAATCATCCAGGGTAAGCCCCTCGGACCGCTCCAGGGCCTTCTCTATAGCAGGGGCAGGAACAGCAGCAATCAAATGGGGCTCAAGGGCTACACTGCCAATACTCCGAACAGCAGCTAAAGGCTCTGCCCCTAAAGCTTCTGCCTTTTCTCTTGCCATCAGGACCAGTGCTGCCGCACCGGTATTCATACCAGGGGCATTACCGGCAGTAATAGTCGGGCTGCCATAAATGGTGGGAAGCCTGGACAACTGCTCTAAGGTAACCTCGGGACGGGGCTGCTCGTCCTCTTCCATAACAATACTGCCTTTCTTACCTGAAATCTCAACAGGAAAAATTTCCTCTTTCAGCTTGCCTTCAGACACAGCCCTGCCGTAATACTGCTGGCTGCGGACGGCCCAGCGGTCCTGCTCTTCCCGGTCAACATCGTACTGCAGGGCCACCTCACCGGCATCAACAGCTACAGGATTCCAGTCGCTGTAGCCCAGCTTATAAACCGGGTCAATTAGGGTACCGTCTCCCATCCTCTGACCCCAGCGCAGGCCGGGTGCAAGAAATGGAGCCCGGCTCATGTTTTCAGAACCTACTACCACAACGGCATCGGCTTCCCCACTTTTTATTGAACGAAAACCCAGGTGCAGAGCAGTCACCGAAGAACAACAGGCCCGGTCTATTGTCAGTGACCTTGTTTCCGGAGAAAGCCCTGACTTTAAAACAGCCTGGCGGGCAAGAACATTTGTCTCAAGGGCATTTTCTGCCAAGAGGCAGGTTCCAAAATACAGCTCATCGACAAATTCTTTGCCGGCGTTCAAACGTTCCAAAACTTCAGCGACTGCCATCACCCCTAAAGCCAGGCTGCTGACATCTTTCAGCAACCCGCCAAACTTGCCAAAAGGGGTCCTGGCTGCCGAAACAATGACCACATCACGTTTATTACCCATATAATAACCTCCACTGCTTAGTTGAATCAGTTAACTGTTTAATAGTTCGCCGGCATTTAACACTTTGCCTGCA
>PXBM01000113.1 GCA_003566935.1 Syntrophomonadaceae bacterium
ATTTTGCACCGACCAATCGATAAAGATATTGCCATTGCTGTTGCGGAGGAAGGGGAGCGCAGCGGATTGCACGTCAGTCTCTTTATTGAAGATGATCTTTATGTTGGGAAAGAAACTGAGCAGTCTCGTTACTACCAATCCCTGGCCAAGATTGAAGTAAATGAAGTTGGCTCTCTGAGCAAATTTATGGAAAAACAGGATTCAAATCCGACCAAGATGAGTATCATCCGCTGGGACGGGACGCTTGATGCAACTGAAGAAAAACTTAAAAAAAGGTTCGGGTCAAAACTGTCTATTTTGCAGTCCAGGCCTTATTTCCTGGAGATAACTGATAGCCGAGCAACAAAAGGCCAGACTCTGCGATGGTTTGCGGAAAGGGAAGGGATTAAACGCGAGGAGATAATCGCCTTTGGTGATGGACATAACGATCTGGACATGATCAGCTATGCCGGACTGGGCATAGCCGTATCCAATGCTCGTCCCGCGTTGTTGGAAATTGCGGATTATATAACCACTTCTAATAATGAAGACGGGGTGGCCGCAGCCTTAGAACGCTTTGTAATCTAAAGGCCGGCGTTAATATTTAAAAAACACTGGAGGTTATCCGGTAATGAGTGAGAGGGACAAAATGCAGGTAGTATTAATCACGGGACTCTCCGGAGCAGGCAAAAGTCATGCCCTTAACTGTTTTGAGGATCTCGGGTATTACTGTGTTGATAATATGCCTCCGACCCTGCTTCCCAAGTTTACCGATCTGTTCCTGCAGTCGGAGAATAAAAAAGTCGCCCTGGTTTGTGACATGCGTGGAGCTGCATTTTTTGAAGATCTTTTTGAGGCTTTGCAGGAACTGGAAAAGTGCCAGATCGATTATGAAATACTTTACCTGGTTGCCGAAGATAATGTGCTAATCAGGCGTTTTAAAGAAACGCGCCGTCGTCATCCCCTGGGAAATTTCAGTCTTCCTGAAGCAATAAAAAAAGAGCGAGAGGCTTTAAGCGAACTGCGGGGAAAAGCCAGCCGGGAAATCGATACTTCCAACCTGAAACCCTGGGAATTAAAAGCTAAGATAGTTGAAATATTTGAGCCTGAACAGCGAGAAAAGAATATGCAGGTCCGTATCCTTTCTTTTGGCTTTAAATATGGTCTGCCCTCGCATGCTGACCTGGTTTTTGATGTTCGGTTTTTACCGAATCCTCATTATGTTGATCACCTGAAAGAGCTGACCGGAGAAGATGAACAGGTTATAGAATACCTGTGGCGCTGGAATGAAACGTCTGCTTATTTTAACAAGGTAAAAGACCTGCTCGATTTTTCAATACCCTATTATGTTAAAGAAGGGAAAACAAGCCTTGTTATCGCGGTTGGCTGTACCGGAGGGAAACATCGGTCGGTAATGCTGGCAGATGAATTAGGCCGGGCTCTTGGTGCACGCTTCAGCATCTCTGTAGAGCACCGGGATATCCGCAAAGGTTAACTGGAGGAGTAACTTAAATTGTCTTTAACCATGCAGGTTAAACAAGAGTTGACCAGGTTTGAAGATTCCCTGACCTGCTGTGACTCCTGGGAATTAAAAGCTTTTTTGCTCAGAAGTGGTTATTACACCATTGGTCGTAATAACCATGTTCTAAGTATTATAGTAGATCATTATGCAGTTGCCCGCAGACTATTTAACCTGCTGCGGAAGGCTGGAGTATCCTCACCTTCCATATTACGGCAGCAGGAAAAGCGGCTGCGAAAAAATCGGTTCCTTGTTTCAGTATACGGGCAGGATCAGCTTGATGCCCTGCTGGTCTATCTTGACTTGAAAGAAGCAGAAAAACAATTAAGCCTGCCCCGTAAACTTATAGCTGTGCCCAGGCGGCTTTGCTGTAAAAAATCAGTATTACGGGGTGCTTTCCTGGTGGGTGGCAGTATCAGTGTTTCAAGGCAATCGGGTTATCACCTGGAAATAAGCTGCAACAGCATTGATGATGCCCGGGTTTATCAAAAAACGCTCCAGTCTTTTGAACTTAACCCTCTGCTTAGAAAAAGAAAAGAGCTTGTCTTCCTTTATCTGAAAAATGCTGAGGCAATTGCCGATTTTCTTAGAATTATTGGTGCCGGCAATACCCTGCTGCAGATCGAAAGTTTGCGGGTTGTCAACAGTATGCGTAACAGGGTCAACCGTCTCGTTAACTGTGAAACTGCAAACCTGGAAAAAACTGTAGCATCTGCTCACCAACAGCTTGAGACCATTGATCAGGTTGAGCGCCTGGTCGGTCTGGACAACCTCACTTCAACCCTGCGGGAAGCAGCCCTGCTGCGAAGAAGTAACCCGGAAGCATCTTTAAAGGAGCTGGGCGAACTGGTCAACCCCCCGGTTAGCAAGTCTGCCATGAGCAGTCGCTTCAGGCAGCTTGAAAAAGTGCTGGCAAAAAAGGGAGTCGGGAACCGGGATTAAACGAATTGCTATAATAGAATAGTTGCTATAGCAAAAATCATGCCATTATTCGGTATTGGCAGCAGGATTTATAAGATATATAGCGAAAATAACATTAAGGGACGTACCTGTATCGTCACATGAAACTCAGGGTATGCTGATAAGAAATTAATATGTGACAATATAGATGCGTCCCGCGTTGTCAAATTTTTTACTTAGATTTACTTCCTGGAGGGTTCTAACTTGAAGCTTGATTATAATCTTAAGCTCGAACAGACTCAAAAATTAATTATGACTCCCGAGCTAAAACTGGCCATAACCCTCCTGCAATATTCTGCCCAAGAGCTTCAGGAACATGTTGAGGATGCCCTGCTCAGTAATCCTGCCCTCGAGGTAATGGAGCAAAAGGAATCCGAGAAAGATGGGGAAGCTGAAAATATTGATGAAAGCTCTCCAGAAAAAAACCAGGAGGATGAATTTCCCTGGGAAGAATATTTTCGTGATATGGGTATGGATTCCTCCTTTCATTCTTCGGGTAAACCAGCAGATAAATCTGAATATCAGTCTGCCATCGAAAACTGTGCTGGTACTGAAGGTTCCATGGTTGAGGATTTGCTCGGTCAACTGCGCCTTCTATCTCTAAAAAGCCGCCAATATAACATTGCTGCTTTCCTGGCGGGAAACCTTGACCAGAATGGGTACCTGCAGGGAGAACCGGAAGAAATTGCTTCCGCCCTGGGTGTCAATATGAAAGAGCTGGAAGAGGGTCTGCGCATTTTGCAGAAACTTGAGCCAGCCGGTATAGGTTGTAGAAATCTGCAGGAATGCCTGATGCTGCAATTGACCAGGCTTGATTCACCACCATCGCTGGCACTCGATATCGTTAACCACTATCTGCCGGCTGCTGCTGACGGTCGCTACCATTATATCGCTTCAAGACTTGACTGCCCTGAGGAGGTAGTGCAGGAAACGGTTGAATTTATACGTACCTTGAATCCCAAGCCAGGCTCTGTTTTTGGGGAAGGGGAGAAAACCCGTTATATAATTCCCGATGTGATAGTCGAAAAAGTTGAGGATCATTATGTAATTATGGGTAATGACAGCAGTATACCCCAACTGACCATCAGCCCCTTTTACCAGAAGATGCTAAAAAGCAATGCCCAGGATGAGCAGCTGACTACATTTGTCAAGAATAAAATTGAAAAGGCTTTTTGGTTAATACGCAGTATAGAGCAAAGGCGAGAAACCCTCTACAAGGTTTCCCAGAAAATTGTTGATATACAAAAACCCTTCCTTGATCACGGTATAAAGAAATTAAAGCCGTTAACCCTGAAAGAAGTTGCCGTCGATGTGGGTGTTCATGAATCCACTGTCAGCAGGGCGACTGCAAACAAGTATATTCAAACACCACGGGGGCTCTTCCCCTTGAAATTTTTCTTTTCAAGCGGCCTGTCAGGAACGGGAGGCACTGATCATTCCTCGCACAGTATCAAAACATATATCAGGGAAATGGTGGAAGAGGAGAATCCGGCTAGGCCGCTCAGTGACCAGCGCCTGGTTGAGCTTTTAAAAAAGAGCGATATTGAAATATCCAGGCGAACAGTGGCTAAATACCGGGAAGAACTATCTATTCCCGCGTCATACAAGCGGAAAAAAAAATAGGCGTTTGGGTGGTGTAATAGTTTGTTTGAAAAAAAGAGCGTAGAGGATGTTGAAGTTAAAGGGAAAAAGGTGTTGATGAGAGTAGATTTTAATGTCCCGCTGGATGCAGGCCAGGTTCGTGACGACAGCCGAATAAAGGCGGCCATCCCGACAATTAAAATGCTGCTATCAGGCGGGGCGCGGCTGGCCCTTGCTTCGCACCTTGGTCGTCCCAAGGGTAAGTATGCAGAAGATCTGGTGATGGATCCCATAGCGGAAAGATTGTCCGCTCTGCTTGGAAAAAAAGTACGCAAGCTCGACAGTTCTGCCGGGACGGAAGTGAAAACAGCAATAGAGCAGATCAGTGACGGGGACCTGTTGGTGCTGGAAAACCTGCGCTTTGAAAAAGGTGAAGAAGAGAACGATCCCGCCTATGCAAAACAGCTGGCTGAGCCATTTGATCTTTTTGTTAACGATGCATTCGGTACTGCCCACCGGGCCCATGCTTCAACTGCCGGTGTCGCTGCCTATCTCCCGGCTGTTGCCGGGTTGCTGATGAAAAAAGAAATAGAAGAACTGTCCAACTGCCTGGAAAACCCGCGGCGCCCGATGAGCGCGATTCTCGGCGGGGCTAAAGTCTCGGATAAGATCAATGTAATTAAGCGCTTTTTAACCCTGGCCGACAACCTCCTGGTCGGAGGCGGTATGGCCAATACATTTTTGGCTGCTAAAGGGCACAAAATGGGTGCCTCTTTCTATGAAAAAGACCTGCTTGAAGAAGCTGCCGAATTGATCAAAGAAGCGGATCAGAGCAGGTGCCGGCTGATGCTGCCCCTTGATTTAGCCGTAACAAAAGAACTGAAACCCGGCAGCTATTCCGAGGTTATGACTCCTTCCGATATAGACGGTGAATGGAAGGCAGTAGATATTGGACCTGAAACAGCAGCGCTGTTCAGTGATCAGTTGGAACAGTCTGAAATGATTGTCTGGAATGGGCCCCTTGGTGTCTTTGAGGTGCCTCCTTTTGATAACGGGACAGAGATAGTTGCCGAGGCGGTAGCTTCCAGCGGAGCATATTCTGTTATCGGCGGAGGGGACCTGGTTGCCGCCCTTGAAGGACTGGGTATGTCCGGTGAAATTAGCTTTATTTCGACCGGCGGCGGGGCGACCCTGGAGTTCTGGGAAGGTAAGGAATTGCCCGGAATCACGGCTTTGCAGGACAAATAAATGGGGGAATATATTATGAATATGATCATTGCCGCTAACTGGAAAATGCATAAAACAGCTGCGGAAACTGCATCTTTCTGCCTGGATATCCGGCAAAGGGAGGATCAGTTTAAGGACATTGAAGTTTTGATCTGCCCGCCATTTACAGCGCTTTCAGCAGCAGCTGTAGAGCTAAAAGGTAGCAAGGTTAAGCTGGGAGCCCAGAATATGCACTGGGAGCCAAAAGGCGCGCAAACCGGAGAAATTTCTGCCGGAATGCTGAAAGAATTTGGTGTTGAATATGTCATTCTCGGTCATTCCGAGAGACGACACTTAATGGGGGAAGATAACAGCCGGATCAGGTCTAAGGTTGAAGCCGCTTTTCAAAACAACTTAAAACCTATTCTTTGTGTCGGAGAAACGGAAGACCAACGGGAAAAGGGTATTACTGAACAAGTTCTTGAAGAGCAGCTCTCCGGAGCTTTAAAAGATTTAGAGGTAGACAGGCCGGAAGACCTGGTTGTTGCCTATGAACCGGTCTGGGCGATCGGTACGGGTAAAGCTGCTTCGGCCGACGATGCAGAGCGGGCCTCACAACATATTAAAAAGTGCCTGACAGAGCTGTTACCTGCAGGTGGTGCAGAGAAAGTAAGAATCCAGTACGGAGGAAGTGTAAAGGCGGAAAATATTGTAGAGTTTGTGTCTTCGCCGGCAGTGCACGGGGCCCTGGTCGGTGGAGCGAGCCTTGAAGTTGCCTCATTCAGCAGCCTGGTTGAAGCTGCCGGAAAGGCGGTAAGTAATTGAAGAAAGTAATCCTGGTCATTCTTGATGGATGGGGCTGCAGCGAATCTGAAAAGGGCAATGCCATTCACCTGGCTGATACTCCGAATATGGACCGTTTTCAAAAGGAATATCCCTTTTCTCTGCTCGATGCTTCAGGTGAAGCTGTCGGCTTGCCCGATGGTCAGATGGGTAACTCCGAGGTTGGTCATCTCAATCTTGGGGCCGGCCGGATTGTCTACCAGGAGTTGACCAGGATCGGAAAGTGTATTGAGTCAGGTGAATTCTATGAAAACCAGGTCCTCTCTGAAGCGATGGAACAGGTTAAAGAAAAGCAGAGTGTGCTGCACCTGATCGGCCTGGTTTCCGATGGAGGTGTGCACAGCCACTTCGAGCACCTCCTGGCCCTGCTGGAGATGACCCGCCGTAAAAAAGTTGAGAACGTCTATGTGCATGTAATCCTTGACGGGCGGGATACAATTCCTTATGGGGCAAGACCTTTCCTGGAGAAGCTGGAAGAGCTTGGTAAAGAACATGGGAATGGCCGAATTGCCAGCCTATCGGGCCGCTATTATGCCATGGATCGCGATCGCCGCTGGGACCGGGTAGAACGGGCTTACCGTGCGTATACCGAAGGCAAAGGGCTAACCGCTCCTGATGCGCTTACTGCCCTTGATGAGGCTTATGATCGAGGTGAGGCTGACGAATTTGTGCAGCCTACGGTTATAGTCGATGCTAAAGAACAGCCTTTAACCACTGTGCAGAGTGATGACAGTATGATTTTCTTTAATTTCAGGCCTGACCGGGTTCGCCAGATTAGCCGGGCCCTGGCATCTGAGGAATTCAGCCATTTCGATCGCGGACCTGAACCACCGAGGCCTTATCTAGTGACCATGACTGAATATGACCGGGAACTGCCGCTACCTGCGGCTTTTACGATAGACGATCTTATTATGACCC
This sequence comes from Syntrophomonadaceae bacterium, assembly GCA_003566935.1. Classification (GTDB taxonomy): domain Bacteria; phylum Bacillota; class Dethiobacteria; order DTU022; family DTU022; genus T3SED10-7. Next base: position 7,007 of record PXBM01000113.1, read on the forward strand.
TGGGTGAAATATATTCCCAAAACAGTCTGAGCCAGATGAGAATTGCTGAGACGGAAAAGTATGCCCATGTAACTTTCTTTTTCAATGGGGGAAGAGAGAAGGTTTTTAACGGTGAAGAACGGATCATGGTTCCTTCACCGCAGGTTGCAACCTATGATTTGCAGCCGGAGATGAGTGCCCCGGAGTTAACGGAAAAAATTATTCAAACCCTGCAGCAGGACAGGCACCACCTGATCGTGGCAAATTATGCCAACGCCGATATGGTCGGGCACTCCGGTATCATGGAAGCTGCAATCAAAGCAGTAGAAACAGTGGATCAAAGTGTGGGTACGGTTGTAGAAGAGGCTTTAAACAGGGGCTGGGTGATTCTGATCACAGCCGATCATGGCAATGCTGAAGAGATGAAAAACATTGAAGGAGATACACTGACCGCGCACAGTGGAAATCCTGTTCCTTTCATCCTGATCAGCCCGGAGAAACATATTCTAAGGGATAATGGCATACTTGCCGATGTTGCTCCGACAATTTTGGAGCTGGCCGGGTTGAAGCAGCCGCAGGAAATGAACGGGACAAGCATGCTGACCGGGAAATAGGAGGATGGATAAGATGGAAGAAAGAATAAAAACGGTTAAAGCGAGGGAAATCCTTGATTCGAGAGGCAACCCGACTATTGAAGTCGATGTGCTGCTGCAGGGGGGCTGGACAGGGAGGGCAGCCGTTCCTTCCGGAGCATCCACAGGCGCCTTCGAAGCGGTTGAACTCCGTGACGGGGATGAGCAGCGCTACCTCGGTAAGGGCGTGAAATCAGCGGTGCGTCATGTTAACGAAATTCTTGCTCCCGAGCTAAGCGATCAGGATGTCCTTGACCAGAGCGGCCTTGACCAGCTAATGCTCGATCTTGATGGGACAGGTAATAAGTCCAGGCTTGGTGCAAACGCAATCCTGGGTGTTTCCCTGGCCCTGGCCAGGGCTGCTACTTCCATGCTCGATCTGCCTCTGTACCGCTATATTGGCGGGCTTGATGCCTTAACCCTGCCGGTTCCTTTCATGAATATCTTAAATGGCGGAGAGCATGCCGACAACAATATGGATATCCAGGAATTTATGATTGTGCCCCTGGGAGCAGAATCATTTAGCAGTGCGCTGCAAATGGGAACAGAGGTATTTCATCACCTGAAAAAGATCCTGCAATCACAGGATCTCAACACAAACGTTGGAGATGAAGGCGGCTTTGCTCCTAACCTTGATTCCAGCGAAGCAGCCCTTGAGCTGATCATTGAAGCTATCAACAAGGCAGGCTACCAACCAGGCGAACAGATAGCCCTGGCCCTGGATGCTGCTGCCAGTGAATTCTACAATGATGGAGTTTATAACCTGGAAGGAAAAGCGCTCAGCGCCGGTGAACTGACTGCCTACTATAAAAGCCTGGCCGAGAAATTCCCGCTGATCACCATTGAAGACGGTCTTGATGAAGACGATTGGGATGGATGGCGCACCCTGACCAAAGAACTCGGTTCGGAATTAATGCTGGTTGGTGATGATATATTTGTGACCAGCCCGGAAAGATTGCGCAGGGGCATTGACAACTCCACTGCCAACTCGATCTTAATTAAGCTTAACCAGATTGGCACCCTGACAGAAACTCTTGAAACTATGGCCATGGCCCGACGGGCCGCTTACAGCTGTATGGTTTCTCATCGATCCGGTGAAACGGCAGACAGTTTTATTGCCGACCTGACAGTAGGGACAAATGCCGGGATGATCAAAACCGGTGCACCGTCCCGTATGGACCGGGTCGAGAAATACAACCAGCTGCTGCGTATCGAGGAACAGCTGGGCCGGTCAGCCCGCTATGCCGGCAAAATGGTAAAAAATCTGTAACTTGTTTTACAAAGTGTTATTTTTATGTTAAAATATCGTTTGCTGAATAGTGAAGATTTATTGGGGGTAATTAAAATGCTGGGAACGGTCTTAACAATAATATACTTAATTTTATGTCTCGCCCTTATTGCCAGTGTGCTGCTTCAGTCAGGCCGCAGCGCCGGACTTGGCGCGATAGCCGGAGGAGCACAATCTTTGGTTGGCAAGAAAAAAGGCCTTGATGAGAAGCTGGGTAAGGTAACAACTTATGTGGCGGTGGCGTTTATGCTTTTAACGATAGTGCTTGTTGTAGTAGATTAATCATTTAGTTAAATTACTGGCAGATAAATCCGGCAGGGGAGCTAAAGAGCAACCCTGTCTTTTAATTTATAGAAAACAGATCTATAATTGATATAAGAATTTCTGTTATTTAAGGAGTTGTAACATTTTAATGAAGAAGAGAAAAAATTTATCTGGGAAGTTGCGGGAAAGGATTCAGGAAGCCCTTAAGAGTCACAAGCAAAAATCGCTGGCTCTGCCGCAGATTATAAATGAGCTCGGGATGCAAAAACATGACCAAAGTATAGTCCTTGGTGAAATAAAGAAGATGATCGATGAAGGGCTGCTTGTTAAAACCGGTAGCGGCCGTTACGGCTTACCGGAAAGGCTGGGCTATGTTACGGGAGTACTGGAGGGCAACCGCCGTGGCTTTGCTTTTCTCCGCCCGGATAGCCAGGAAGAAGATGTTTTTATCAGTCCCGACAGCTTGAAAAACGCTGCCCATGGAGACAGGGTTGTGGTTCAGTTAGACAAAAAAAGAAAAGGGAAGCGCCGCCGGGAAGGTACAGTGATTGGTCTTATAAGGCGTGGTCAGCGCCGCCTGGTTGGAACCCTGCAGCGAAAAGGCAAAAAATATTACGTTGTTCCAGATGATCAGCGTTATCCCGGTGAAGTCCAGGTTTCTGCAAAAAATGTGAAGCAGGTTGAACCGGGAGATAAAGTAATCGTCGAAGTTGAAGAGTGGGTGCAAGGCAGGATGCCTTCGCGCGGCCGGGTAGTTGATCACCTTGGGTCTCCCGGCAGCATTCAGACGGAGCGCCTGGCTTTCAAGCATCGTTATGAGCTGCCCGGTGAGCACCCTGAAAAAGTATTAAATGAAGTAGAAGCCCTGCCGGGTGAAGATAAAATCGCTCAGCAGCTGGAAGAAGCAGGGCGCAGAGATTTGCGCGATCTGAAAATGGTAACTATCGATGATGAAACGGCCAAAGATTTTGACGATGCCGTTTCACTCGAAGAAACTGAAGAAGGGAATTTGCGGCTCGGTGTTCATATAGCCGATGTATCGTATTATGTGCGCACCGGCAAGCCTCTGGATCGTGAAGCCCTGAAGCGGGGAACCAGCATTTATCTCGTTGACCGGGTCATTCATATGCTGCCCCCGGCCCTATCTGAGAATCTATGCAGCCTGCAGGCGGAAAAAGATCGCTTGGCTGTCTCTGTTTTTATGGATATTGACAGCAGCGGGGACCTGGTTGCCGCAGATTATACAACCAGTGTGATCAGGGTGGCCGAGCGCCTGACCTACCAGCAGGTGGAGACGTATTTAAAAAAGGAAAAGGATAAGTCAATTTTTAAGGATACAGCAGTTCCGGAAATGATAGACAGGATGGACGATCTGGCTGCAGTATTAAGGCGGCGGCGCGCAGACAGGGGAACTCTCGATCTCAACCTGCCGGAAGCCCGTATAATAACAGATGATGATGGTATACCTCAAGCGATAGAGAAACGGACCATGGGCCGATCCGAGTCGCTGATCGAAGAATTCATGATTTACTGTAATGAAACAGTTGCTTCATACCTGAACGAGAATGAAGTGCCCTGTGTTTACCGGGTTCATGCCGTGCCGACCGAAGAAAAACTCTTAATGTTAAGAGAAACTCTGACTCTGATGAATATTAAGGCGGCCAAGAACATTAAGGTTCTCAAGCCGAAACATTTGAATAAATTGCTTGAAGATACAAAGGGAGAGCCTAACGAAAGGCTGGTTCGCTACCTGGTACTGCGCTCACTGCCCCAGGCTCGTTACAGTGCGGCAAATGACGGGCATTTTGGTTTGGCTTCAACAGGCTACTGCCATTTTACTTCACCGATCAGGCGCTATCCTGACCTGATGGTGCACCGTATTTTAAAGCAGCACCTTGACGGCGGCATTACTCCGGAAAAAATCAGCCGCCTGCAAACCCGCCTGCCCGGTATTGCCGAGCAGTCATCGGAAAGGGAACGGGCAGCTGTCGAAGCCGAAAGGGCCAGTATTGAGGTTAAAAAAGCGCAGTATATGGAACAAAACATTGGAGAAATCTACACCGGTATTATTAACGGGGTAGCCAATTTCGGCATCTTTGTAGAGCTGGATAATACCGTGGAAGGGATGATCCCCATTGGTGACCTCGGTGATGATTATTTCTTCTATAACGAAAAGGCTGCATCCCTTACCGGTGAACGGACCCGGAAGAATTATCGCCTTGGTGATATAATTGATGTGCAGGTAGTTAGAGCAAATCGCGAAGAAGGTAAAGTCACCTTCGCCCCCGCCCCGACAAACTAAAGCAATATCAAGGGCCAACATCAAGGGAACGGGATTGTTGACAAATTTTCTATTAACAAAGCTATAAGTAAAAATATTTGGGAGGTATGTTCTATGGAGCTTTATGAAGCCCTGAGAAACAGGCGCAGCGTAAGAAAGTATAGCGGTGAAGATGTGAGTGCAGATAAGCTGGAAAAAGTTCTGGAAGCGGCCCGGATTGCCCCCTCATGGAGCAACATGCAGTGCTGGAAATTTATTGTGGTTCGTGATCCTGAAAAAAAGAAAAAACTGGCAGAAAGTATGCCTGAGAATAACCCTGCCAGGAAAGCGGTAGGAGAAACCGCACCTGTTGTTATTGTGCTTTGTGCCGATCCTACAGAATCGGGAAAGCAGGATGACAAAGAATA
>PXBM01000198.1 GCA_003566935.1 Syntrophomonadaceae bacterium
AATGGTTCAGAACTTTACCATGCTCTACTGGGATGAAGCGGAAGTGTTTGAACGGTTGAAGAAAAAGATGGCCGCCGCTTATCACTCGGTGCTGAATTCCTCGGAGAAGCACGGCGTCAACATGCGGCAGGCTGCTTACATGGTTGCAGTGAAGAGGATTGCCGACACCATGGTTTTGAGGGGCTGGGCTTAACATCAGACTTTCTTAAATAGTTTTTTATTTTGATTCGCCCAGTACCAGCGAAAGTAGGGGTTGCCAATAATACGACCCCGCTTTTCATTTGGAGAAGCTTTATTCAAAGTATGATCGAGAAGATCTTCTTCAGCAGCAAGGGTTTCATTTATAATTGCCAGGAGGTGGTTGTGATCATTAAGAGACCCCTCCAGTTCAGCCAGCTTCCCGTCAACCTCCGCTTCGATCCGATCCCGTTCACCCAGGTAAACATGTAAGTCGGGAATTTTATTTTCCAGCACTAAGCGGTGCAGATACTCTCTTTTTAACCAAAATTGACAGGATTTATCTTCTTCATCTTCACTGAAACTAAAGTTTTCACCATCAATCATCCAGTAAGGCTTGTACAGGGCCAAACAGGGGGTTGAACCACCGGTAATAAGGTAAGTATGATCATTACCATCCAGCTCAGCAATATAGCTGCCGGTAGTATGGTCACCGAAAATGAATCCGGCATGCATGCAAATACTTTTCAGTGAATGCCTGTTAAACTGCTTGCCTTCAAGTTCTTTTTCATGTGACCTTAATATATTCCGCATTGTCTGCATGGTAATATCACCTTTATTGCTTTCCAGGACACAACTGCTGCTGCTGTGCCGGTGTTGGGAACCACTGAACCTGGTAATCAGCGGATCACTGTAGCAGCGGGCAAAGTGGAAGTCAGTTTCACTTTTACACCAACCCCTGTCAACGGCATGTCTGACCAGGTCGGGATGAGCACGGTCATATTCACTGCCGATGCTGAGGCGGTTAGATATGATCCTGATATCTTTTACTTTTTCAGCCACCCAGTATTCTCCTGCTGTTTCCAGCACCCAAGCCGATTCAGGATCGGCAATCAGGAATGAGTTGTGGTAATAAAATTTTTTCTCATACCCACAGTTGCCGCCCTGGCCATAACGGGCGAGCAGTTCGATGATCAGATCAAGAGCTTCCTCGCTGGTGCAGCAGCGTTCAAGGGCCAGGCGAAGCATGTCCATGCCGAGCAGGCTTTCCGGTCCCTGCTTCTCACGGGTAAATACAGCTTCATTGCCGATATTCAAACCAAATTCATTGGCGCCCATTTCAGCTCCCCACATCCAGCTTGGCTTAAGCAGCAGCACTTCATAGCTTTCTTCAGCCTGGTCTATTTCAATATATGTACATTTCAGCCTGCTCCCCTGTGGATATTTTTTGCGCGGAATCCGTATAGTTAGAAGCGGTTCGTTGGGCTGTCGGTCGCTGTTTTTGGCAAATATCACCGCACTGTTCCGAGTTGAATTTCCCAGAGCTACCATTGTGTCACACATATATTCCAACCCCTTTCAAAGATAACCTTGCTATAAAACATGCAGAAATCCGCTCAGATAAAACGATCAGCTCATTTTGAAAAATAAAACAGACAACAAGCCTACCTAATATAAATTCCACCTGAACAATGGATTTCCTTTCGAAAGCTGTAACAAGCTAAAAGATAGGAATGGAAACAAAAAAAAGCGGGTAGAAATTTATTAACTACCCGCTAGTGTAACTTAGTATTGTTGATCTCTTTCTTTAAGCTACTTTCTTTGATGATACCTTTGTTTCATCAACCTCTTCGCGCAGCGCTTTCAGCAGCGCATAGATCATTAGTATCTCCAGGATCAAGACCGGCAGACCGACAACAACAGCCGTGGTCTGAACTGCAGACAAACCGCCCACGAGCAGCAGGATCGCTGCGATACCGCCTTCCAGTGCGCCCCAGATTGCACGGACCTGCCGCGGCGGGTTCAGGTTACCGCCGGAGGTGAGCATACCATTTACATAGGTTCCGGAGTCGGAAGAGGTGATAAAGAAGATTGAAACTACCAATACGCCGAGGAAAATCAGGACTTCGCCGGCCGGGAAGGTTTGAAGCAGGGCATAAAAACCGAACTCTTCACCGGCTCCGACTGCATCAGTTAAACCTCCCGGACCGAACAGCTCATTAAAAATCGCGGAACCGCCAAATACAGACATCCAGATGATGCAGAGCAGTGACGGTGCCAGCAGGGTTCCGGCAACAAACTCTTTGATAGTCCGGCCCCTGGAAACACGGGCAATAAAGGTGCCAACGAAGGGTGACCAGGAAAGCCACCAGGCCCAGTAGAAAATGGTCCACCAGCCGGGCCAGGGATTTTCAGCAATTGAGTCTACAAAGAAGGACATCTGCAGGAAGTTCTGCAGGTAATCACCCACACCGATGGTGAAAGCATCAAGGATAAACAGGGTAGGACCTACCAGGAAAACCACGCCCATCAGGAAGAGGCCCAAAACCATGGCGATCCGGCTGAGCCATTTAATACCGCGATCAATACCGGTTAGGGTTGATATAATTGCCGCTATGGTGATAACTATAATAACACCGACACCAAATGCCGGGG
>PXBM01000032.1 GCA_003566935.1 Syntrophomonadaceae bacterium
CAGAAATTAAAAGAAGATGATCGCAACCGGGTCTGGTATGAAGATTTCCTGGAGTTTGTTAAGGATAACGAGCTGTTTTATGAGCTCTTGACCCCTTCGCAGTATGGTGAAGAACAGTGCCGCTGGGATACCTGGCGCAACTGCGAATTCAATGAAATATTAGCTTTCTACGGCTTACCTTACTGGTATACCTGGCAGGTTTCCATTCTCGGTCTGGGCCCAATTTGGATGAGTGATAATGAAAAGCAGAAAGAAAGAGCGGCCCGTCTGCTCAAGGAAGGGCAGGTATTTGCCTTCGGGCTTTCGGAACGTGACCACGGGGCCGATGTTTATTCAACTGAAATGAACCTGACCCCACAGCCTGACGGAACCTATCGGGCTAATGGAGAAAAATACTATATCGGCAACGGTAATATCGCAGAGATGGTCTCCCCCTTTGGCAAGATGGCCGATAGCGGGGATTATGTTTTTTTTGTGGCCAATTACAGCCACCAGAACTACGAGCTGGTTAAAAACATAGTTAACTCACAGTCTTACGTAGCCGATTTTATCCTGCGTGACTACCCGGTTAAAGAAGAAGAAATTCTTTCCCAGGGCCAGGATGCCTGGGATTCTGCCCTGAACACGGTTAACGTGGGTAAATATAACCTGGGCTGGGCCTCTATCGGTATCAGCACCCATGCATTTTACGAGGCTGTGAATCATGCTGCCAACCGAGAGCTTTACGGGATGAAAGTAACCGACTTTCCCCACGTAAAGCAGATGTTTGTAGATGCCTATACCCGCCTGACGGCTATGAAACTTTTTGCCCTGCGCAGTTCTGACTACATGCGCGCCGCATCACCCGAAGACAGGCGGTACCTGCTCTACAACCCTACGGTGAAGATGAAGGTGACCACCCAGGGTGAAGAAGTTATCAACCTGCTCTGGGATGTAATTGCGGCCAAGGGATTTGAGCGGGATACCTATTTTGAAATGGCAGCCCGCGATATCCGGGCCCTGCCCAAGCTGGAAGGGACAGTCCATGTTAACATTGCTTTGATCGTTAAGTTTATGGCTAACTACTTCTTTAGCCCGCAGGAATATGAGCCGATTGAAACCCAGGATCAGCCGAAAAATGACGATTTCCTTTTCAACCAGGGACCGACCCGGGGCCTGGGTAAAATACGTTTCCATGACTATGCTGCCGCCTACGATCTGTACGACCTGCCCAACCTGACAGTGTTCAAAGAACAGACAGCGCTCTTAAAAGAGTTCCTGGCCGGCGCTACCCCCGATGAAAACCAACAGCGTGATACAGATTTCCTCTTATCGCTGGGCGAAATGTTCACCCTGGTTGTTTACGGGCAGCTAATTCTTGAAAATGCTAAAATATACCAGCTGGATGAAGCGCTGGTTGATCAAATCTTTGATTTCATGGTGCGCGACTTTTCCAAGTTTGCCCTGACCCTTTACGGCAAGCCGAGCACCAGCGAGGCACAGATGGATTACCTGAAGAAAATGATTAAAAAACCGGCCGTTGATAACGACCGGTTTGTGAAAGTCTGGCAGGAACATGTTCTCGCGTTAAAAGATGTTTACGAGATGGACCAGTAAAAAATTTTAAGCTTCCGGCTCTGCCAGAAGCAGCTCGCTTAATGAACAGGGTTCAAGACCGCGATCACGCAGTCCGGTAATAATCGCCGGCAGGGCGGCAATGTCGTTTTCTGTGAAATGAAGCAGGACGATGCTGCCGCCCTGTGCATTGTCCAGGACATGACGGGTGATCCGGTCCACTGTTGCCGTTTCGTTGCGCAGGGCATAGACCAGTTCAATATCCCAGAGGATGGTGAACATGCCCTTGTCAGCAACAATTTCCATTAAACGCTCCCGCTGCTGGCCCTGGCTGTCTGTGAAACCGTCCATGCCCGGGGGCCTGAAAAAGAGGGTGCGGTATTCAAAACCGAGTGCATCGTTGACCGACTCCTGCCAGCCCTTTAGCTCTTCACGGACTCTTTCATCGGATACAGTTGATAAGAAGGCATGACTGTAGGTGTGGTTACCAAGTTCGTGGCCTTCATTAACGGCGCGCTGCCAGACTTCAGGTTCCTGGTCGACCCAGGAGCCCATCGGGAAGAGCGTGGCCCGGACGTTATGTTCTTTCAGGTGATCCAGGGTACGGTGAATCAGGGGGGCATGAGCGCCATCATCTATGGTTATGGCAACCTTGTTGGTTTCGCGGTTGCCGTTATTTATAACTGTGGATGAGCGCAGCATCCGGTTTTCTTCGCGGAGCTTTTCATTTTCCTCATATATTTCATCATACTGCTCCCAGAGCATTTTATTTTCTTCTTCGATCTGGTCGATTTTGCTTTCCAGGGTATCAAGGTTCTCATTCAACGATTGAACCATCAGGTGCTGGGACAGGCTAAACAGCGCTAATACGGCTAAAGCAGCAAGTAAAAATAAAAAAATAAAGATACGCAGGATATTCTTTTTTTTCGTTTGCTTGGGCCTGCCGTAGTATTGTTGGACCATTGCCCTCCCCTTTCTATTTGAAAGTTTATAGTATTCCCATCTGCCTGCTAATATGTTAACCTACATAAAAAGATAAAACAATAGCTTTA
>PXBM01000284.1 GCA_003566935.1 Syntrophomonadaceae bacterium
AAAAACACTTTAAAAGTTTTTATAGAAAGAAATAATAAAAAGAGAAGCGAAATCTGGGAAGTTGAACCTTCTGATAAGAAAAAGCTCGATCAGCTTCTTAAAGATAATGTCCAAAAACGCTCAAAGCGTTCAAAAAAGAAGTCTCGCTAAAGTGTGGAAATGCCTTTCCCGAAACATTCATTTATGATAAAATTTAGCAAGTACAGATCTTTCCATTTTCATCATTAAATGCGAGGAGAGCCTATGAGCGATAGAGCAAATATTGTACCGGTTAATATTTACGATGAAGTAAAAGTTTCTTTTCTTGACTATGCAATGAGCGTGATTGTCAGCAGGGCTTTGCCGGATGTACGTGACGGTCTTAAGCCAGTTCACCGCCGGATCCTCTATGCCATGGCAGAAATGGGCTCAACTTCGGACAAGCCATACCGTAAGTCAGCGCGTATTGTTGGTGAAGTGCTCGGCAAGTATCACCCTCATGGTGATGTTGCCCTGTATGATACCCTGGTTAGGTTGGCCCAGGACTTTTCCACTCGTTATCCACTGGTTGATGGGCACGGCAATTTTGGCTCCCAGGACGGAGACTCTGCTGCAGCCATGCGCTATACTGAAGCGCGACTCTCATCGATTGCCGGTGAACTTCTCACTGATTTAAAAAAAGAAACAGTTGATTTCCGACCTAACTTTGATGAAAGCCTTGAAGAACCGGTTGTCCTGCCTTCGCGTTTTCCAAACCTCCTTGCAAACGGTTCATCGGGTATCGCCGTGGGAATGGCAACCAATATACCTCCCCACAACCTGAACGAGTTGATTGATGCAATTAAACACCTGATTGCATACCCGGAAGCATCCATAACCGATCTAATGAAACATATAAAAGGCCCCGACTTTCCCACTGGAGGGATTATCGTTGGGCAGGAAGGTATTTATTCGGCTTACAAAACTGGGCGCGGTATTATCAAGGTGCGGGGAGTAGTCCAGATTGAGAAGAAAGATAAAGGACGCAACCTGGTGGTTATATCAGAACTTCCCTATCAGCAAAATAAAGCAAAGCTGGTAGAAAAAATAGCCGAGATTGTAAAAGAACGCAAAATGGAAGGCATTACGGACCTGCGTGATGAGTCTGATCGCAATGGCGTGCGTGTTGTCATGGAGATAAAAAAAGATTATGAGCCGCAGGTTATAATAAACCAGCTTTACAAGTTTACTACCCTGCAGCAGACTTTTGGCATTATAATGCTGGCCCTCGTAGATGGTCAACCCCAGGTTTTAACCTTAAAGCAAATGTTGGCTTATTACCTTGAACACCAGAAAGAGGTAATCAGACGCCGCTCGGAATTTGACCTAAGAAAGGCTGAAGAAAGGCTGCATATTGTTGAAGGTTTGCTGGTTGCCATGGACCGGCTTGATGAAGTAATTGCTCTGATCCGTGGCTCAAAAGATGCGCATACAGCCCGTGAAGGCTTGATGAAAATGCTTGGTTTGACTGAAAAGCAGGCCCAGGCTATTTTGGATATGCGCCTGCAAAGATTGACCCAGCTGGAAATATCCAAGTTGGTGGAAGAACAAAAACAGCTGCATGAACGTATTGCTTACCTGCGCAGGATCTTGGAAGATGACCAGCTGGTTTTGAATATCATCAGTGATGAGCTGGAAGTTATTCGCCAGAAGCATGGCGATGAAAGGCGCACCCAGATTGTTGCCGATGAGGGCGATGTTGTTCTGACCGATTTGATCTTCCAGGAGGATGTGGTGGTCACCCTGACCGATCGCGGTTACATTAAAAGACTGCCGCTGAACACTTACCGCAGCCAGCATCGTGGCGGGCGTGGTATAATTGGCATTCAGACCCGTGAAAATGATCGTGTCGAACAATGCCATGTTGCTTCAACCCACGATAAACTGCTTTGCTTTAGCAACAGGGGTAAAGTATATCTGCTGCATATTCACGGGATCCCGGAATCAGGACGCCAGTCCAGGGGAACTGCCCTGGTTAACCTGCTGCCCCTGGAGGAAAAAGAATTTATTACGGCGACCATGCCGATAAATGACTTTAGTGATGACCGCTATCTCCTTATGGTAACGGCGCGCGGACTGGTCAAGAAAACTTCTCTTAAAGAATACAGGAATACCCGCAAATCAGGACTAATCGCTCTTACCCTTGTGGACGAAGATGAGCTGATCGCGGTCAGGATGACAGATGGCCAGAAAGAGGTTATTGTCGGAACGAGTGCCGGGCTGTTTGTCCGGTTTCCTGAAGACCAGGTTCGTTCCATGGGCCGAGCAGCCCGGGGAGTCAAAGCGGTTAAGCTTGGCCCGGAAGACAGGGTAGTCGGGGCTGACCTGGTTACCGGCGACCATCAACTATTAATGGCTTCGGTCAAAGGTTACGGTAAAAGGGTTAAGGTTAGCGAATTCAGTTCACACCGGCGCGGCGGCAAGGGCATGATCGGGTTAAAAACAACCAGGAAAAGCGGTCCGCTGTCGGTTTTTATAGTAATCAGCGGGGTTGAGGAAGAGTTTATAGTTATAACGGCCAAAGGAGTGGTTAACCGGCAAAAAATTAAACAGGTGTCG
>PXBM01000064.1 GCA_003566935.1 Syntrophomonadaceae bacterium
ATATTCCAGCGGAGCACCCTGCCCGTGATATGCAGGATTCTTTTTACATAACAGATCAGTTTTTATTGAGGACTCACACATCTCCTGTTCAGATCAGGACAATGGAAAAGATGGCTCCGCAACTTCCTGTGCGAATTATAGCTCCAGGTAAAGTGTTCAGGCGGGATGATGATGCCACCCATTCGCCCATGTTTCACCAGGTTGAAGGGCTGGCTGTAGATGAGAATATTTCTTTTGCCGATTTAAAAGGTACCCTGCTCTTGTTCGCAAGGGAAATGTTTGGTCCGGATCAGAAGATACGTTTGCGGCCCAGTTTCTTTCCTTTTACGGAGCCGAGCGCTGAAGTTGATATTTCCTGTATCATGTGCAGTGGAAAAGGATGCAGAGTTTGCAGTAACACCGGATGGCTGGAAATATTAGGCTGCGGCATGGTCCACCCAAGGGTGCTTGAAGTTTCAGGCTATAATCCCCGGGAGGTAACCGGATTTGCATTCGGCATGGGTGTGGAGAGAATTGCCATGCTAAAATACGGGATTGGTGACCTGCGCCTGTTTTTCTCAAATGATTTGCGTTTTCTGAAGCAGTTTGGCTAATATAAAAGAATCCAGAATTCCGAATACTGAAAACAATTGAATCGGAGGATGATTAATTAATGCGCGTATCATATGAATGGCTTTCAGAATATATTGATCCCGGCATGAGTGCCGGGGAATTAGCTGAAAAATTTAATCTCACCGGTATAGAAGTAGGGGCTGTGGAACGTTTTGGTCCGGAACTGTCCGGAGTGGTAGTCGGCCAGGTAAAGGCAATGGAACCACATCCAGCCAAGAAAAAGTTGACCCTGGTGGATACGGAGACAGGTGAAGGGATTGTCAGCATAGTTTGTGGAGCAAGAAATATGCAGGTTGACGACAAGGTGGTAGTAGCCAAACCGGGATCGGAACTGCCGGGTGGTAGTCATATTGATGTAACACAAATTGGTGGGGTTACTTCCAATGGTATGCTCTGTTCTGCCCAGGAGCTAGGGCTGGACCTGGGCGGAGAAGACGAGATATTAATTCTTGACCAGGAAGCTGTTGTTGGGGAGTCAGCTGAAAAAGCGCTTGGGTTTGATGATCTTATTCTTGAACTTGAGCTGACTCCAAACCGTGCCGATTGTCTCGGTCTGATTGGTGTCGCCTATGAAATTTCCGCCATAACCGGAAACAGTGTCAAATTTCCTGAAATGACTCCTCCTGAGAACGATGAAGATATAAATGATAGAGTCAGTATTAAAGTTGAAGACCAGGAGCTCTGTCCCCGCTATACAGCCCGCGCTGTAAGGGATGTCGTAATTGGCAAAGCACCGTTATGGATGCAGTTAAGATTACTTAAGGCCGGTATTCGGCCGATCAATAATGTGGTTGATATAACCAACTATGTGATGTGGGAATTTGGCCAGCCCCTGCATGCTTTTGACCTGAATTTAATAAGGGATAACAAGATTTTTGTCCGCAGGGCCCGCCAGGATGAAACCCTGGTTACTCTTGATGGTGTTGAGCGCAAGCTAACCCCGGATTCCCTGGTTATCGTAGATGGAAAAGTGCCTGTCGGTTTGGCCGGAGTGATGGGTGGAGAAGATACAGAAATAACTACGCTAACTGCAGAAGTATTGATAGAGGCTGCAAATTTCAATCCAACCAATATCAGGCGGACAGCACGTCGATATAACCTTCCGTCAGAAGCTTCCCAGCGTTTTGAGAAGGGTGTAAACCCTGAGGCTGCCATCTGGGCCCAGGAGCGGACTGCACTGCTTATCAAGCGGTTTGCCGGTGGCAGGGTTCTAAACGGGATCATAGATGTTAATTACCTTAACCTGGAACCGAAAAAAGTTACGATCAGTCCGGAAAGAATTAATAAAATACTGGGTACGGAAATCCCGGGAAAAGAAGTGGGAGCTATTATGGGTCGGCTAGGATTTGAATATCAAGATAAAACCTCCGGCCAGATAGAGGTAAAAGTTCCCCTGAGACGAGCGGATATATCAATTGAAGATGACCTGGTTGAAGAAGTGGCCAGGCTGTATGGATATGATAGAATACCGACTACCCTGCCCGGTGGTAAATTGCATGAAAACCGGGAGTCAGACGAAGAAAAACTCCACAACCTGGTCAGAACTGTTTTAACTGCAGGCGGCTATTATGAGTGTATTACCTATTCTTTTATTAACCCTGAAAGCCTTGCGATGCTTAGAATACCAAATGATGATAGCAGGCGACAGGTTGTCCCGGTTCAAAACCCTTTTACTGATGATCAATCTGTAATGCGCACAACATTGCTGCCTGGTTTGTTGAAAGTTATGAAACATAACCTGAGCCACCGTGAACTAAATCAAATGCTCTTTGAAGTCGGTTCAGTATATGAACCGAAAAGCCTGCCTCTTAAGGAGCTGCCCCGGGAAAGAAAGATGGTCAGTTTGGCCGTAACCGGTCTTGAACCTGAGCCTAACTGGATCAAGGAATCCAGGGAAACTGATTTCTTTACTATTAAGGGAATACTGGACAGTCTTTTCGCAAGGATCCG
>PXBM01000171.1 GCA_003566935.1 Syntrophomonadaceae bacterium
ATCATTTTTGCCGGGGCTGCGGAGGAACTATTAGGTGCGACAATCGGTTTTGCCCACTGGATGGCTTTTGGCCTGCCGATTTCCATTGTTTTTATGGTTATTGCCTGGCTTTATATGACCAAGATTGCTTATCCAACTAAGCTGAAAGAAATACCCGGCAGCAGGGAAATAATCCGGAAAGACCTCAATAAACT
Source organism: Syntrophomonadaceae bacterium (assembly GCA_003566935.1). GTDB lineage: Bacteria > Bacillota > Dethiobacteria > DTU022 > DTU022 > T3SED10-7. Next base: position 195 of record PXBM01000171.1, read on the forward strand.
GGGAGAAATAACCACCGAAGAAAAGATGATTGCGGCTGTCTTCATTTTTGTCGCCTTGGCCTGGATCAGCCGGGCCTTTGTGCTGGAAAGTTTTTTCCCAATGATCAATGATGCCCTGATAGCGGTCATGGGTGCAATAATCACATTTTTAATTCCTGTGGACATTAAGGCAGGAAAGTTTCTAAACGATTGGGATACAGCGATTAAAGTTCCCTGGGGCATACTGCTATTATTTGGCGGCGGGCTGGCTATAGCTGCCGGTTTTTCAAATTCCGGGCTGGCCGAATGGATTGGCATGCAGCTTTCTATCCTTGAAGGATCTTCGATGATCTTTATCATGCTGGCTGTAGTTGCCATGGTAATTTACCTGACAGAAATCACCTCTAATACAGCTACAACATCGATGATGATGCCAATTATGGCGGCAATGGCTGCAGCTATGCATGTCCACCCCTATATGCTGATGATTACCGCTGCTGCGGCAGCGTCTTACGCTTTTATGCTGCCTGTTGCCACGCCGCCTAACGCAGTAATTTTCGGCAGCGGATATATTACTATTCCGCAGATGGTCAGAGCAGGATCCTGGCTTAATATTGCCGGAGTTATAGTTATCACCCTGTTTGTTTATTTCTGGTTGCCTGTTGTATTTCAACTTTAATCATTTACGGTTAAAGTTGTTGGAAGGATAATAGCAGTTTGTGATGTATTAAAAGAAAAGGAGTATTAAAAATGTTAACTTAATTAATTTTCCTGAAGGTGATTTATGCGTGATAAAACCTGGCTTTACCTGCTTTGTATTGCCGAGATTGGAACCATGCTGGTTCTGCTAAATTACTCTGCGGTTTTACCGATCATCAAGCAGGAATGGAACCTGAGTAATACTGAAGCGGGCTTAATATACAGCGCTTACCAGGTTGGTTATATCATCCTGGTTGTTATTTTATCGACATTAACGGATTATATAGATACAAAAAAGATCTATGTCCTCTCAGCAATCTGGGCTGGACTGGCCGGGATTGCTTTTGCTCTTTTTGCAGACTCATTTACCACTGGTTTAATTTTACGCTGCCTGACCGGTTTTGGCCTTGCCGGAACCTATATGCCGGGATTAAAGATGGTTACGGCCAAATTTGGCCCGGAAAAACGGGGTTGGGCAATCGGTCTCTATGTGGGCGCTTTTTCCCTGGGCACTGCTTTATCACTTTTATTCAGTGGAGTGTTGTCCGGTCTTTTCGACTGGCGGACGGCTATTTTTGTTTCCTCGCTTGGACCGATCGCCGGCGGAATTCTGGCTGCTATTTCACTGGACAGCATGCCCCCCGTCAGAACAGGAGGGGAAAAAGCATCCTTTAAAACAGTCATAAATAACCGTCCTGCTTTGCTGGTAATGCTAGGCTATGCAGCACATATGTGGGAGATGTTTGGTATGCGCGGTTGGATTGTAGCTTTTTTTGCGGCGGCAATGGTTAGCAGGAACTTTGATGTGGTTGTCGCCACCAGCTACGGAGCTGTGCTTTCGGCAGCCATTATTATGATGGGCGGTTTTTCCACCGCCCTGGCCGGTTCACTATCCGATCGGTTCGGCCGGGTGCGGACTATCCAGGTAATTATGGTTGCCAGCGCAACCTGTTCTTTTTTGTTTGGCTGGATTAAACCCTGGCCTGCAGTTATTATTGTCCTGTTCAGCCTGGTATACGGAGTGCTGGTAACTGCCGAATCATCTGTTCTTTCAACATCAGTTACTGAGCTCGTGCCATTCGGTTCTTTGGGCAGCGCCATGGCCCTGCAGTCGCTGCTGGGCTGGTCGGCAGCAGCTGTTGCCCCTGCTGTCTTTGGAGTAATCCTTGACCTGACAAATTCACCGGCCCGTGTTACAGAGCTGGGATACACTTCTGTCTGGGGGCCGGCTTTTATTATCCTGGGGCTGGGCGCTCTGCTCGGTCCGCCGGCAGTCGGACTGGCAGGTAAGTTAAGCGGTAAACATTACAGTTAAAAGGAAGGCTAAAGCACAACTAATTAGCCAACATTGTTTGGCCATGCGCAGCCTGCTTAAGAAAACTGAAACGATCAGTAATATCATTTTTTTATGCAGACTGAGCAGTTACCATCAAAACAAGAAGAAAGGAGGTATTTAGGATGACTACAGCAAAGAACGGAAGGGTAAAATTTGTTGATTATTTTGAATCGGTTCATGAGGCCGGCGCCCTTGATGCTAAAACAAAAGAGCTGATCCATATTGCAGTTGTTTTGGCCCTGCGCTGTGAAAAATGAGCTGAATCTCACCTTGCAGTTGCAAGGAAAATGGGAATCAGTGAAGAAGAACTGGCCGAAACTGCCCAGTTAGCAGCATCAGTTGCAGCGGGCAC
>PXBM01000073.1 GCA_003566935.1 Syntrophomonadaceae bacterium
CACCGTTAAACCTCCCTGAATTATAAAATCTAACAGGTTAATCTTCTTCGATATGTATTAACTTATTACGCAGGTATTCCCTGTCTTCTTTACCGGATGCAGGTGCAAAATAACGATCAAGCGTAGCACTGACTTTCGGAACGGAGAATACAACAAGGTGATCTTCAGGCAGAAGCACTGTGCTACCATTAGGGATAATTACCTCTCCACCACGTACAATTGAACCGATCAGCATTCCCCGGGGAAACTTGGCCTGGACAATCGTCTTATTTACAACCCTGGCAGACTGCGGAAGGATTATTTCAACAATCTCAGCCTTTTCATCCTGCAGAATTGATAAGGCAACGACGTCTTCTTTTCGAGTAAACCTTAAGATCTGGGAGGCTGCCAGCAGGCGGGAATTGATTACACTGTCTATGCCCAATGCCCCGTAAACCGGCACATACTGCGGTTTCATTACCTCACAGATTATTTTTTTTACTCCAAACTGACGTGACAGGAGGGCAGCCACAATATTATTGCGATCATCACCGGTAGCGGCAATAACGGCATCGGCCCAGTCTGTATCTTCTTCTTTCAGCATGGCAATTTCAGTTGCATCTCCCTGAACTACAAGGGTTTTATTTAGATCCTGGCAGAGCTCTTCACAGCGTTCTTCATTCTTTTCTATTAACTTAACAGTAAAATTTTGTTTGCTCTTTTCAAGCAGGAGTGCCAGCTGACGGCCAATCAATCCTCCACCCATGATAGTCACATTGTGAACTCTGGTTTTTTCATGGTGTAAGAGAGAGCTAATATCTTTCAATGTTCCGGTTCTTCCCAACAGGTAGATCTTATTGCCCGGATTAACAACATCGTCACCACCGGGAATAATAAATTTACCATTGGGATCACTGATACCAACTATTATAGCATCATGGTGCAGGGGAAGCTTACTCAGGGGTACCCCTGTTATATCAGCCTCGGAACCGACTACAACACCCAGCATCATTACCCTGCCCCGGTTAAAATATTCTACTTCTGAAGCATCGGGGAAGTGCAGCATTTTTGATATTTCCATTGCAGCAACCCGCTCAGGGTTGATCACAATATCAATCCCCAGCTGCTTCGGTGTTAAGACCGATTCATCTCCAGCATAACCGGAGTTTCTTATTCTACAAACGGTAATCGGTACATCATACTGCTTAGCCAGCATACAGGCGATAATATTCACCTCATCAACCTGGGTTACGGCAATCATCATATCTGCATTTTTTATATTGGCTTTTTCAAGGACCGCAGCGTTGGCACCGTTGTCTTCAATAACCATAACATCTAGCCCTTCTTTGAAACGCCTGGCCTTTACTTCATTTTTTTCTATAACAACAACATCCTGGGCTTTTTCTGAGAGGTTTCGGGCCAACTCGTAGCCAACTCCCCCACCACCGACAATTATAATCTGCACTTTGCCAACAACCTCGCTTTCAGAAAAAAAAGAGACAGCGGCTACGCTGCCTCATCAGGGAGAAAAATTGAAAACAAATTTATATCCTGACCGGCAGCCCGGCAGTCTCTCCTGCTCAGAGGACCCAAGGCTTTGCGTCCCTGCCTTGCAGCAGGTTTGCCCTGAACGGTCTAATAAACTACTCATATTATATACTATCATTTGTTTGATGACAACACCATTTTTCATTTAAAAACAAGTATTTTTTGCTTAGCTTCCTGAGACTAGCGAATTGTTGAGAGTTCCGATTCCTTCTATAAGCACTTCAAAGATATCACCAGGTTTTAGCTGGCCGATTCCCGAAGGTGTACCGGTTAAAATAACATCACCCGGTAAAAGAGTCATACATCCAGAAACAAATTCAATTATTTCGGCTACAGTAAAATAGTGGTCGGATGTAGGCGCTTCCTGAACTTTTTCTCCGTTCAGAAAGCCCTGGACGACAAGGCCTTCAGGATTTTCAATATCCGTTTCTATAACCGGCCCCAGGGGACAAAAGGTGTCAAAGCTCTTGGCGTAAGTCCATTGGCCTTCTTTCGGCTGCTTATCCCTGGCCGTAACATCATTGGCACAGGTATAACCGGCAATATAGCCCAGCGCTTTTTCTGCACTTACCCTAAAAACTTTTCTTCCGATCACAACCCCAAGTTCTGCTTCATAATCGACACGTTTGCTCTGGGGCGGGGCAATAATATTAGCACCGGGACCAATAACCGAAGTCGAAGGTTTTATAAAAATAATCGGTTTTTTTGGCAAAGGTATATTCATTTCCTCGGCATGAGAGCGGTAGTTCAGGCCGAGACAAACAACCTTTGATGGCAGGCAGGGTGAAATAAGCTGCACCTCGCTGCTCTTAAACTGCCTTCCTGTTTCATCATACTTGACAAGCCAGTCATTTCCGGGCTCTCTAGTTTCAACAATAGTTTCTTCTTCCAGCCTGCCATATCTTACAGTTCCGCTATCTAAAAAACGAACCAGCTTCAAACTCAGCCCCCCTAAATCAACTGGAACCCGGTTGTTGACACCGGGTTCTGTTTATTATCTACCAGTTTTCGCATGTAACTTCAAAGTG
>PXBM01000148.1 GCA_003566935.1 Syntrophomonadaceae bacterium
CGGTAAAGAAGACAGGGAATACCTGCGTAATAAGTTAATACATATCGAAGAAGATTAACCTGTTAGATTTTATAATTCAGGGAGGTTTAACGGTGCGAAATAACCGCATTTTTTTCCTCATCGGTATTATGCTCCTCTTCCTTGCTGCCACCATGCTATTGCCGGCATTTTGGTCTCTCTCAGAGCAGGGTGTTGATCTATCAGCTTTTTTAAAATCGATTCTGCTTTGCCTGGCAGCCGGGGGCTTTTTATACTTTATTTTTCTACCCGCCAGGGGTAAAGAATTAAGTATTGTTGAAAACTTCACCCTGGTTACCCTGGCCTGGTTTATTGCCGGCATATTTGGAGCTCTCCCTTATCATTTTTATGGAGTGTTTGATGGCTCATTCCTGCAGGCTTTTTTTGAATCCCTTTCCGGTTTTACTACAACCGGAGCAACCCTGATCGAAGATATAGAAGTTTTACCGCGTGGAATACTATTATGGCGCAGCTTGACCCAGTGGTTAGGTGGAATGGGTATTATAGTGCTCTTCCTGGCAGTTTTGCCCAGGTTTGGTTTTCGCAGTATGACCATGTTTAAAGCTGAATTGCCCGGGCCTATCGCAGAAAGGGTTGTTCCCCGGGTTGTTGAAACTGCCCGCCGTCTTTGGCTGATTTATGTTGCCCTGACCCTGGCCCAGATGATACTGTTGATAATTTCCGGGCTTGGAGTTTATGATGCGATTGCCCATGCTTTTACAACCATGCCTACCGGTGGGTTTTCTACCTATAATGCCAGCATTGCTGCTTTTAATAACCCCTTTGCCGAAATCATAATCATTATATTTATGCTATTTGCTGGGATTAACTTTGCCCTTTATTTCCGCCTTATTCGCGGCGACTTTAACGTTTTTAAGAATCCCGAGCTTCGCTTCTTCCTTGTAGTTATTCTTATTGGAATTCTCCTGGTATCATTTAATACTTATGGCCAATCTTCGGTCAATATTTCACAGGTAATACGCGATAGCGCTTTCCAGGTTATTTCTATCACCACAACAACTGGTTATGCAACAGCAGATTTCGATCACTGGCCCAGTTTTTCGCGTATTTTCTTATTATTTATGATGTTTTTCGGTGCATGCGGCGGGTCAACCGGTGGTTCTATGAAGCAGGTCCGGTGGATGATGATGTTTAAATATTCTTTCCGTGAATTAAGACAGCTGATTCACCCATCTGCCAGGACCTCTGTCAAGCTTGGCGATCAAACTGTCAGCGAGGAAGTGCTCCGTCCGATCATGGGATTTGGATTTATCTACCTGACTCTTACTGCCATGGCTACACTGGTTCTTGCTTTGATGGGTCTTGATTTTGAGACGGCCTTTTCTGCCGTTGCAGCTACGATTGGCAACGTTGGTCCCGGCCTTGCCGGGGTGGGACCGACAGAAACTTATGGCTTAATACCACCGGCCGGACAGCTCCTGCTTACGGTGATGATGGTTGTCGGGCGCCTGGAAATATATACGGTTCTTGTGATTTTACTGCCTGAATCCAGGCAGTTGTGGTCAAGAAGACTGAATAGTAGAGGTTAAAACATGTTATCCTACAAATCTTTAATTAAAAAAATCAAGGAAAGCAGTTTTTCACCGGTTTACCTTTTTTACGGTGAAGAAAGATATTTACAGGAAGAACTTATTTCGCATCTGGCAGCTGCCTTTCTCGGACAAAACAGTGAGTATGGCCGGGAAAAATATGATGGCAATACCTTAAGCCTGGGCCAGGTAGTAGAGAGACTGGATGAAAAAGGTTTGTTTTCCAGTAGAAAGCTATTAATTGTAGACAACCCTCCGTATCTTGCTCCCCCTAAGAAAAATGAGGAAAAGGACGATACAGGTAAAGAAACACCCCAGGGCAGCATTGATAAGAGCCATGTGGAATTCCTGGGAAAATATCTGGAACAGGCAGCTGCAGGAGATCAACAAAGTATATTGATATTTTTAACCCGGGGTGTGGATCGGCGTAAAAAAATATTTAAAATTCTTGATAAATACGGAACGGTATCGGAGTGCAGCCCTCTGAAAGGTGAGGCGCTTGCTTCCTGGATCAGGAATAAAGTTTCGAGACTTGGCAAGAAAATTGACAAGCAGGCCCTGGAAAAAATACTTCTTTCCGGAAACCGTGATTTAAACTTCCTCTCTAATGAACTGAGTAAATATACTGCTTATTTAGGACCGGATGAAGAAATGATAACTGCTGATGTTGTTGAAAATCTTTTCTCAGGTGACATCCAGGGTGATGTGTTTAAACTATCTGATGCCATAGCTGAAGGTGACATCACTTCTGCACAAAACATTCTTAACCTATTATTTAGAAGACGGGAAATACCGCTGCTAATCTTTTTTATGCTGGTTCGCCATTATCGATTACTTTTACAGGCGCATAGTTTAATGGAAGATGGTTTGCCACAGCAGGAATTTGCTTCATCGCTTGAGGTGCATCCTTTTGTTGCCGGCAAATTAAGAGAGCAGGCAGTCTTATATAGCGGGCGTGTTCTTGAAGAAGTCTTGATTGCCCTGCAGGATGCAGACCGGCAGATTAAGACTGGTCGTATTGAACCTGAACGGGCGTTGGAGTTAACCCTGGGTAGGATTAACTATATCCAAAGTGCTTCACAGGATAGTGTATAATAAAAGAGTGGATGACAGGGCTTCAAAACGGATTATGCAAATGAAAGGAGTGATCCTGTGGATAATAAGCAAAATGTGGATAAGCAAAGGATTATGCAGGAAGTTTACCAGCGTGGCTATGAATACGAGCAGCGTTATGATGGTTGTGCCCAGTGTGTGGTAGGAGCAATCCAAGATTATTTTCCGGTCAATAATGCAATTTTTAAAGCATCGACATCACTTTCCGGGGGGATAGCATCGAGTATTGAAGGCCCCTGCGGTGCTTTCAGCGGTGGTGTTCTCATTCTCAGCTATTTTTTCGGCCGTTCACGTGATGACTTTTCTGATATCGGGCTTCTAAGGCGCCCCGGGCCGCTGGTCAGGGCTTACTGGGATTTATTTAAAGATAAATACGGGGGTTATACCTGCCGCCAGGTTCAAACCCACCTTTTTGGCAGAGCTTACCGTTTCCTTGATAATGATGAGTATTATGAATATGAAGAAGCCGGCGGGGTTAAAGATAAATGTCCGGCAGTTGTTGGCCAGGCCGGAGCATGGTTGGCAGAACTGCTGATTGAGAATAATGTACCCTGTTTAAAATCTTAAAATAATATTTTTACTCAGCTATTTCAGCTGTAGTTTTTCGCTGATCGCTCTCTTTATCTTTTTTCAGCAGACTATACAGTTACAAAGCATAAACCGACCTGCAGTCGCTATAATGACTACGGTCGGTTTTTTATTGTAATGAGTTCTTTAAACAGCTTTGCTTTTGTTAAAAGCTCTGTGCAGGTATGATTTCTTACGGGCAGCGTTGTTTTTATGCAATACTCCTTTTGCCGCTGCTTTATCTATAGTGCGAACTGCTGCGGTCAGTTTAACCTGCGCATCTTCAAGATCACCTTCGGCCAGTGAATCTTCAAAACGTCGAATTGAATTCTTAAGCATACTCTTAACCCGCTTATTACGTTCTTCACGCTTTATGTTTTGCCTTGCTCTTTTTGCAGCTGATTGGATATTAGGCAAATCAAACCCTCCCTTCCTGTGCATTAAAACACTAAAATACTATCATCAGGATGAATAAAAATCAAGTCCCTTAATTAGCAAACACAACTATTATAATACATATGGCTTATTTCATCAATCAATATTTTACGTTCGCTTCAGTTCGCTTCAGTTTTTTTCGGTTTTTTCAGCAGATTGTGCAGTTACAATAGCTTTATAATTATTCTGTAAAGAAGGAGTAAATTGTATCTATATCGAAGTATTTACCAGTTGTTATCTAAAGGAGTAAACCAAGGGGGCTAAGTATAATGAAAGTATTAAGCCGGGACTCCATGAGAACTGCGGACCGGAAAACTATTGAAGAATATGGTTTGCCTGGTTCTGTGCTAATGGAAACTGCTGGGATGAGGATTGCCGAATTTGTTAATTCAGTAATACCAGATAAAACCCGGATAGTAATTTTGGCCGGATATGGTAACAACGGTGGAGACGGGCTTGTTGCAGCCCGACTTCTGGAAAAAGCCGGCTACAGGGTTTCGCTCTGGTGTGCTGCAAAGGCCGGTGGCTATAAAGCTGAAGCTGCAAACCAGGAGAAATACCTTAAAAAAAGTGGTTTTGCAATGAATTATATTACAGAAAAGATCGGATTGGATACTTTGATTGGGGAAGTTAATAATGCCGACCTGGTTATTGATGCTCTCCTCGGTATCGGGGCGGACCGCGAGGTTACCGGTTTAACCGCGGATCTAATTAACATCATTAATGACAGTAATGTTCCTGTGCTGGCAGTTGATATACCGTCCGGTATAGATGCAGACAGTGGTGCGGTTCTGGGTACAGCAGTTAAAGCTGACTGGACTATAACATTTGCCGCTCCAAAACTTGGTATGTTTCTGCACCCAGGGGCAGCCTTAGCAGGAAAAGTCATTGTTGCAGATATCCATATACCGGATAGCTTACTGGAAGAGGAAAAGGTTGAGCTGGTCACGCCTGCTTTTGTAAGGGAAGTAATGCCAGTGCGTCCTCCTGATGCTCATAAGGGCAGTGTGGGGAGAACATTAATAGTGGCCGGTTCACCGGGAATGACCGGGGCGGCAGTATTAACAGCAGAATCAGCTTTAAAGTGTGGTTCCGGCCTTGTTTACCTGGCTGTGCCGGAGAGTATATGTCCGGAAGTTGAAGCAAAAACTATGGAAGTAATTATTGTTCCCCTACCGGAGCAGCAAAAAGGGATTATTAGCCTTGAAGCAGTGGATGCAATACTTTTAAAAGCTAAAGAATGTGATGCTCTCGCTGTTGGTCCTGGTCTTGATACGGGTGAAGTAACATCAGAATTAATTAATAAACTGATCCAGTTAAGCCCGGTTCCACTAGTTTTGGATGCGGGAGCCCTGGCTGCCCTGGGGCAGAAAATGAATATTTTGCGCTCAGCACGTCATACCCCGGTAATAACTCCGCACCCCGGCGAAATGAGCCGGATAACAGGAGTGCCTGCCAGCCAAATCCAGAGCAGCCGTCTGGATGTAGCTATAAAAAATGCCCGCTTATGGGAATGTATTATCATCCTTAAGGGTCCAAATACGGTTATTGCCACTCCCGGCGGCCAGGTAGGTATTAACCCAACTGGCAGCCAGGCCCTTGCTACAGCCGGCGCTGGAGACTTGCTAACCGGGATGGTTACTTCCTTTATAGCCCAGGGGATGGCTTACAGCGATGCTTCCAGGGCTGCAGCATATATGCACGGCCTGGCAGGTGACCTGGTTCCCGAAGGTAGAGGGCACATGGCGAGGGACGTTCTAAACCTATATAAGGAAGCATTTCATTACCTGGATGATTGTGATTCTAATTATGAAGGGAATCCTTACCTCAGGATGGTAAGGCCTATATAAAAAATATTTGGAGGGGTTTAAATGCTCGACTGTTTAATGACACGAGAAGAAAAAAAACTGCAAGAGGAAGTACGCGCTTTTGTTAAAGAAGACATTGACAAGCAACTGCTGCGCGACATGGATGAAGATAAGGTTCGTTATCCACGTGAATTTTTGGAAAAAGCTGCGGCCAGGGGTTTACTCGGCCTGCGGTTTCCAGAAAAATATGGTGGCCGTGGAATGCCCTGGACTTCTGAAATCATTGCCCTTGAAGAAGTGGGCGTGCTGGGAACATCTTTGGGGTGCCTCTATTCCCTGGTCAGCATTGTTGGTGAAGCCATAGACAAGTTTGGCTCGGATATGCTTAAGGAAAAATATCTCCGCCCAACAGTTGAAGGGCGCCTTACGGCGGCAGAAGCATTAACAGAGCCGCGCGGCGGTTCTGACTTTTTCGGAGCAACCTGTACGGCTGTTAAAGATGGAGATCACTATATCCTTAATGGTCAAAAGCGTTTTGTTGTCGGTTCAGAAGGAGCTGACTATTTCATGGTTTATGCCCGCACCAATCCCGAAGGAAAACCGCATGAGTCAATCAGCGCTTTTCTGGTCGATCGCTGCCCCGAAGTAAAGGCAGACTATCTTTATGGTTTGATGGGAACCCGTGGAGGTGGAACCGGGCGCCTTGTATTTAATAATGTCAAAGTACCGGCGGAAAACCTGCTGGGGGAGGAAAACAAGGGGTCAGCAATATTTTATCAAATGATGATTCCCGAAAGAATGACTAGTGCCGGTGGCGCCATCGGCATGGGTCGGGCTGCCAATGAAATAGCTGCACGCTACAGCACCAGGCGTAAGGCTTTTGGAACAGAGATAAAAAGTTTCCAGGCGGTAAGCTTCAAAGTTGCCGATAATGTTACCCTCCTGGATACTGCCAGGGGTATAGTATACCTGGCTGCCCGTTCTGTGGATGCAGGAGACCCGGCCGGCAGATCGAGGCGGCTGGTTTCGGAAGCTAAAAAAGTCGCCACAGAAAATGCCTGGAAAATAGTAAATAATTCAATGCAGGTTATGGGAGGCATCGGTTATTCCAATGTCTACCCCATCGAAAAATTGCTGCGCGATGTTCGCTTGATTATGATTTGGACCGGCACAAACGAAATTATGGACCTGATAATTCAACATGAATATTATAAAGAAATGGACAAAGAAGGAATCAGGGGTCGTGATATCGAATTCGATGCCGTTGAAGCAGATCAGGTCGATGAAAAGATCTACGAATAAAGCGGGAAGGCGTGGTAAAGGCGATGGATAAAGAGTCAGTAAAAATTGGATTAATAGGCAGCGGAACCATTGGTAGCGGAGTTTTGGATCTGTTCAGGAATAATGTTGAAAGAATCAGTGAAAAGATAGGTGTCACTCTTGTGCTGGAGAAGGTTGCGGACCGCGACCTTCCTAAACTGAGAGCACTGCAGCTGCCTGAAGAGTTAATAACTACATCAGCAGAAGACATTTTACAGGAACCTGAAATAGATATTGTAATCGAGCTGATAGGTGGTATTGAGCCTGCCCGCAGCTTTATTGTCAGCGCCCTTGAGCATGGCAAATATGTGGTCACTGCTAATAAGGATTTAATGGCCACCCATGGTGATGAGCTGCTGGCCCTGGCCCGGGAAAAGGATCTGAATATCTTTTACGAAGCATCTGTCGGTGGAGGGATCCCCCTGATTCGCCCATTAAAGCAAAGCCTGGTATCTGACCGGATCCATCGCCTTGTCGGTATAGTTAACGGAACTACCAATTATATTTTCACCCGTATGTATCAGGATCAAATGAGTTTGGATGAGGCTTTAGCTGAAGCGCAAAAGCTTGGGTTTGCCGAACCCGATCCTTCCAGTGACATCGAGGGGCGTGATGCAGCTTATAAGCTAATCATTTTAAGCGGCCTGGCTTTTGGTAACAGCATTGATCCCGATCAGGTCTATGTTGAGGGTATAAAAGGGGTTACATATCAGGATATTGCTTACGCTAAGGAAATTGGTTATACTGTGAAGCTTCTTGCTATTGGCGAAAAACTGCCCGAGGGGCTTGCTTTAAGAGTACACCCAACCCTTGTTCCCGATAAACATCCCCTGGCATCAGTATTAAATGAATTCAACGCTATCTATATTGAAGGAGATGCTGTTGGAGAAGTAATGTTTTATGGTCCGGGTGCCGGGGCCAAGCCGACGGCAACTGCAGTTCTGGCCGATGTTGCTGAAGCTGCCCGCAGTATACGTTACCAGTGTGCTAACGGGATCATTGAGAAAACATACAGCAAAACATCATTTGTCCCAATTGATGATTTAATAACCAGTTTTTACCTTCGTTTTCTAGCCGATGACAGGCCCGGAGTTTTTGCTTCCCTGGCCGAAGCTTTTGGTGATGAAGAGGTTAGCCTGGACATGGTAATTCAGAAACGTCGTTATGGCAATACTGCAGAAATTGTCCTGGTAACTCATGATGTTAAAGAAAAAGCTTTTCAAAAAGCCTTGGCCAGAGTGCTGGATATACCGGAAATTAAACCAAATCCCAGTGTAATTCGATTGCTGGCCTGAGGCTAAACTGTTGTATTTTTCATACCCGCACTTTATGCTCGCTTCAGTTTTATTCAGCAGACTGTGCAGGTACAAATTGTTCAAGAATTGACAGGGTGAAGCGATGAAATCAACACTATCAGCCCGGCCGGCCTGGGCTGAAATAAACCTCGATCACATTGCCCATAATATCGGGTTGTTCAGAAAGCAGATCGGTCCTGTAACGGGGGTTATGGCGGTAGTTAAAGCCGATGGTTACGGGCATGGGGCAAGAAAAGTTGCCGAAACAGCACTCCAGGCAGGAGCTTCAAGCCTGGCTGTTGCATTTATAGATGAAGCAGTTGATTTAAGGCAGGCAGGGATTAAAGCCCCGATCCAGATTCTTGGTTATACCGATCCCTCTTTTTTTTCAAAACTAACTCAATATAATTTAACCCCAACGATTTTTGGGCTGGATACTGCAGAGCAGTTTTCCAGCCAGGCCCGGCAGCACAAGTTTGTGCTACCGGTTCATATTAAAGTTGATACAGGTATGGGGCGGGTAGGTTTGCTGCCAGAAGAAGCTCTTGAAGTAATCACCAGGGTTGCTCTCCTGGATGGGTTGAAAATTGAAGGGATTTTTACGCACCTGGCTGCTGCCGAGGAAAGTGATAAATCTTATACTGCTGAACAACTTGTACTTTTCAACAGGATCCTTGATGGCTGCCTGGAAAGGGGCATCTCATTTCCCCTGATTCATGCGGCCAACAGCGCTGCTGCGCTGAATCACCCTTCATCCCGCTTTAATATTATACGACTGGGCCTTTCTATGTATGGGCATTACCCAGCTCCTGAAATGCAGGAAATTGAACCGAAGCTTAAACCTGCGCTTTCTTTTAAAAGCAGAGTCATCCTGGTAAAAAAAATTCCTGCGGGAAGAGCTATCAGCTATGGTTGTACTTATCACACCAGCCGGGAAAGCCTGATCGCGACCATTCCGGTTGGCTATGCCGATGGTTACAGCAGGCTGCTATCAAATAAGGGGCAGGTTTTAATCCGGGGCTGCCGTGTTCCTGTAGTTGGGACTGTCTGTATGGATCAAATGATGGTTGATGTAACGGATGTGCCGGGAGTGCGTCTTAATGATGAAGTGGTCCTCTATGGCAGACAGGGCTTTGAAGAAATAAAGGTGGAAGAAGCTGCTGAGCTGATTGGCACAATCAACTATGAGCTGCTTTGTGCTGTTAGCAAGAGAGTGCCGCGTTATTATTTCAAAGACAACAAGTTATCATCAATCTCCGATATCTTTGACCAGGAGCCTGTCCGTTCCGATCGCTGATAAATCAAGAGCCTGGTTAAACCAAAGGGAATTATTCATTAAGGCTGCTATTTGAGATGGAAGAGTTGAAGAAGCCAGGATTGAGCGGGCATGCAGTAAAGCTGCACCAGGCAAAGTTTTGATAAATGCGAAATAAAAATATTTCCTGAATAAAGGGTTATATATTTCTGCCGCCGTAACCTGGCTATCGATCTCAGCCATGGATTTCAGAATTGCAGATATTGCCAGGTGGGCGCTTTTAAAAGAGTTATATAAACCTTCCCCGGAAAATGGTTCTACCAGCCCCGCTGCATCTCCGATAGCAATGGAATTATAGTTGGCATTTTTCTTCAAAGGTCCCAGAAATGGCAGCGGCCAGGAATTTAGTTTGCCCTGTTCCCTGTTTCCCTTGGCTTCAGAGGGAAACAACTTATTGTAAGCCCTGGCTAAATATTTTCTTCCAGCTAGCCCTCCAACACCGTGATTAGCCCAGTCCGAGCCGCTAAAAGACCAGCCCATTCCACCAAGGAAAGGGAGGGGATAGAACTTAAGGATTCCTGTTTCAGCAACGGGTGATTTCAAGTTAATTATTTTCGATAAACCCCATCCGCAAAAACGGTGTTTGCCGGATAACCCGACTTGATCTGCATTGTTGCTATTTGCACCATCGGCAATAATTAAATAGCTCGCAAAGATATTAACATCTTCATTCTTTGTGGTTTTAAATAGATATAGATCTTTATTATTGCCATCAGGTTTGACTGTTTGCACCGACTCTACAGTTTCGTTTTCTTTTAATTTAACGCCAGTTCTAACAGCATATTCAGCCAGCAGCTGATCCAGCTTATCTCTTTTTAGTACAAGGCCCAGGCGGGTTTTACTGTTATAAGTATGAGGGGTTCTATTTTTTATAACGCTGATTTGGTATACAGGTTGAGACTGCAGGGAGAGAAGTTCAAGATCATGCGGAAGTAAAGAAATTGCCCGGCTCGAAATAAAACCGCCGCATATTTTGGTACGGGGGTGTTTTTTTTGTTCAAACATAATAACAGAAAGACCTGCCCTGGCTGCCAGGGCAGCAGCAAGTGAACCGGCAGGTCCAGCCCCAATTATTGCCAGATCGTACACCTTATCTGGACACTCACTACTGGTAGATAGTCTGTCCATTAAATGATGACTCCCAAGAATTGCTTTGTTACTACCCAGCCTAAACAGTTACATTATAACACAGCAATAATGGTTTAATTGTTTTATGTCCTTGACTGAATACGACAGATGGATTAAAATATTTTTGTGATATCAATGCAATATTTAAGAGCGAGAAGTATAAATCAGCGGTGCAAAACAGGGATAACCAGAGAGTTCCTGCCATATCAGCTAGGTTCAATATAATTAGCAAAACCGGCTCAGGGAAGCCGGTTTATTATTTTTTCGTAATTTTTATAGGGAGGCATTAGGACAAATGTCTATTGATTTCAGTAAAGAAGTTGACTATGTTGCCCGCCTGGCCAGACTTAAGCTTAAGCCAGAAGAAAAAGAAATTATGGCCGGACAATTAAGTGATATCCTTGATACTGCTCGTAAAGTCCAGGAAATTGATACAACCGGAGTTGAACCAACTTCACATGTAATAGATTTACCGACAGTGCTGCGTGATGATGAAACCGGATCATCTTTGACCTTAAGCCGGGTTTTGCAAAATGCTCCTATACGCCAACAGGATTACTTTAAAGTTCCAAGTATTAAAGCTAAAGATAATGGAATTAATGCGGGAAAAGAGGCATAAAATGAAATTATTTCAAAAAAATGCTGCCGAATTAAGTAGTATGCTTCAGAAAAGTGAAGTTAGTGCTGTTGAAGTGGTGCAAAGTTTTCTCGATCGGATAGAGCTGCTTGAACCTCATTTAAAAGCATTTATAACCCATACTCCTGCGATGGCTCTTCAGACCGCAAGTGAGGTTGACAGCCGTCGCAATAATGGAGAAAAGCTTCATCCCCTGGCTGGAGTACCGGTAGCCATAAAAGATAATATTACCACACAAGGTTTGAGGACAACCTGTGCCTCCCATATTCTTGAAAGTTACATTCCACCTTATGACGCATCTGTGATTACTGCCTTAAAAAGGGC
>PXBM01000075.1 GCA_003566935.1 Syntrophomonadaceae bacterium
AAAAAGCTCCCTTCAGGTTATTAAAGATATCTTCAACTGAAAGAATCTCTTTCATTTTGTAAACATTTTGTCCGGAAAAAACAATGCCCTTATCAATATTCCCCAGGCGGCTGTTTTCAAGCGCTTCCAGGATACAGTACTGATGCGAACAGCTTTTTAGACAGTCAAAGCAGTCAGTCTCAGGTTTTTCACCTCTTAAAATGGCATCTGTAAAGGTGTTTCGGATCGCACGGCCAGGCAAGCCTACCGGGCTTTCAATTATTACAACATCTTCTTTTTCTGCGCCCAGATAGTGGTTTTTAAAAGAGTCGGCTACTGTGCATTCTTTGCTTAAAACAAACCGTGTTGCCATCTGCACACCGTCTGCTCCCAGGGCAAGCATTTTGCTGATATCTTTTTTATCAGTAATCCCTCCGGCTGCTATAACCGGGATGTTCACAGCTCCTTTAATTTCCGGGATAATATCAATGGTTGGCTGATCCGTACCTAGGTGGCCACCTGCTTCAGATCCCTCGGCAATTACTGCTGCGGCCCCATATTTTTCAGCAATTTTTGCCAGCCGCGGAGTTGATACTATAGTAAAAATAGGTATGCCTGCTTCTCTTCCCCAGCCGAATATATCCCTGGAAAAGCCAGCTCCGGTGATGACCAAATCCACTTTTTCCTGCAGGGCGGTTTTAACCAGTTCTGCGAAGTTTTTAATAGCGTACATTACATTGATGCCGATGGCCCCGTTTTTCGCCAACTGCCTCGCTTTACGTATTTCGTTACGAAGTTCATTGATGTCCATGCCTGTTGCAGCGATTATCCCGACTCCCCCCGCACAAGCCACGGCGCTTGCCAGAGGTGCCGTTGAGACGCGCACTGCCATCCCACCCTGTATAATTGGATACTGCAACCCGGATTTATTAAGTATGTTTAACATTGGTGACTCCTTTGTTAAGGTTAGTATTTATGTGCCTCATTTTTGCTTGAGATTGGTTGCTGCTGAAAGTTGAAGAAAATATTTTGCTTTGATGACACTAAGTCGAACTATAGCACGTTAAGCTTGCAATAACAAGTAGTGCGTATGTTCGAATTATTATTTTTGCATTAAATTCAAACGGTTATCTGTGTCATTTTATTTAGAAGTTAGTAATTGCATATTTCAACTTACACTTATGAATGAAAATAAGATTTTCCGCACTGCCGGTCTGAACGCCGGGAGTATTTTGGATTACTGCCCTGTTTTAGTAAGGTATTTTCATTTGGCTATGTCTGCTAGTTTCATATTATTTAGATTAAGGCAGAAGTATTTTAATACTGGCAAACAATAAAAGAGGACCTCGCTAAATAAGCGAGGCCCTTACTTGCAATCCTTTTTTTAATTTTTAACCGCCATCGTCGCTTTCTCCCCATCCACTAGGTGAATGATTCCAGCCGTCCATCATGCTACCCTTTGATTCTTCTTTTTCAGCTTCTTCTTTTGCCTTTAAAGCACGCCTTAAAAATTCCTCAGGTGTTTCATGCCTGTCTTTTCTATGTTGCAAATAATGGTTATATTCAGGGGTGCCTGGAATTATTTTTGCGACCATATCATCAAAAGTGCTGCCACCCGATGATTCTTGCTGCTGATCTGATGAGGTTTGCTCTTGCTGTGTGCTTTCGGAACTGCCGGTCTCAGCAGCCTGTGCAACTTCTGAGGTGGCCTGTTCAGTCTGGCCGGATTCTGCTGTAACGTCTTTCTCTTCCTCATCTTCGTCTATTGCAGCCAGTTCGTCATCAACGTCGCTTTCTTCACTGGCGATATTGCGATGTGATAGAAGGAGCCATTCGGGAATCTGGCCACCCGTTTCTACTACCTCATCAGTGCTGGCGGTGCGCGAGGTTATCAGGCCGCAGCCTAATAAAGAAAAACTAAATGTGATTACAAGCAAAACTACAAACAAGGTCTTAACTTTAGGCATATATTTTCCTCCTTTAAAGACCTTTCAGATAATTAAAGCCCGCCTGTCAATGTATATTTAACAACGGGCTTACTTTCTGCATTATAACTTAAAGCGGATGCTAATGCAATAGATGGTTGACTGACGCTTTTATGTGGTATAATATTAGCTACACTTGTAAAAATTGAGTGTTATTTTTGTGTGGAAGTGTTGAGATAAACAGGTTTAGGAGGTTTTAAAATGGCTGATATGAAAACCTGCCCGTTTTGCAGGGAAGAAATACCGAGCAGGGCTATTAAATGCCGTTATTGTGAATCAATGGTGGATGAAGTGAACTCTGATAAAGGAAAAGCAGCCAGCCAGACTGTTACTGCTTCAGAGAAAAGGGAAAAGCAGGCCGATGTGCCTCAGCAGGGGAAATACTATAAGCCGGCTTCAGGCAGTAAAGATAAAAGTAAAAAAAGTATTCTGGTGCCGCTTTTAATAGTACTGGCAGTAGTAATCTTAGTTGGCGCCGGTGGTACTGTATACTGGTTTTTCTTCCAGGGCAACGGTACTGCTGTTCCTGAGAGTGTATCAGAAGAAGATGTTATTGGTTCCTGGGGGGCAGCAAATGATG
>PXBM01000260.1 GCA_003566935.1 Syntrophomonadaceae bacterium
CGATAACGTCGTAAACGACATGGTCAAAGGGTTCCTGAAAGCTCACGCCGATACGGTATTCCCGACGGATAACGCCCGGGTAGTGAAGTACAAGCACGCTCCGATAAAGGGTAAAGTGGGAATCGTAACCGGCGGTGGGAGCGGCCATAAGCCGGCTTTCGTCGGTTACGTGGGCAAAAATATGGTCGACGCGGTGGCGATTGGAGAGATTTTCAGTTCGCCAACGGCTAAATCGTTCTATGACGCGATTAAAGCAGCGGACGGCGGGAAAGGCGTGGCCGTCCTCTACGGTAACTACGCCGGCGACGTGATGAACGTGAAGATGGCTGCGGAAGAAGCGGAAGAGGACGGTATCGTGGTCAAGACCGTGGTGGCGAATGATGACGTTCCCAGCGCCCCCAAGGGAGAACGCGAGAAACGGCGTGGCGTGGCCGGCGAAGTATTGATGTGGAAAGTTGGAGGGGCAAAGGCAGCATCGGGCGGTAATCTCGACGAGGTGATCGCAGCGGCTCAGAAAGCTATCGACAACACCCGGAGTGTAGGTATCGGTCTTACCCCCTGTACGATACCGGCGGTGGGAAAGCCCAATTTCTCGATCGAACCGGGGAAAATGGAGGTCGGAATCGGCCACCATGGAGAACCGGGGATCAACGTGCAGGATTTGGAACCGGCGGACAAGATGGCAGATATGGCGTTGGATATTGTGCTACCGGATCTTCCCTTCGGTGCCGGAGACGAGGTGGTGGTTCTGGTGAGTGGCCTGGGAGCCACGCCGGTAATGGAGTTATACATTTTCTACAACCGGATAGCGGAGGTGCTGGCGGAAAAGAAGATCAGCGTCTATCGGCCGTACGTCGGTAACTACTTCACGAGCCTGGAAATGATGGGGATCACCCTGACGGTGATGAAAGCCGATCAGGAACTCAAGGAATTGATCGATTTGGACGCCTACTCGATGGGGCTCAGACAGTCAACGATATAGGGACAGAAGGACGCGTAATGGCAGAGAAATTCTACAATACCGCCGGACGAGTAATTGTCGACCGGCTGATCGATGTAATCCATGAGAACCGGGCGTACCTGAGTGAGATCGACGGAAAAATCGGGGACGGTGATCATGGAATCAACATGGACAAGGGTTTCCAGATGACAAAAGAGCGTCTGGAAGAAGATATGAACATGAGTGACGCTCTGAAAACCCTCGGCCGAACTCTGCTCATGGAAATCGGTGGGTCCATGGGCCCTCTGTATGGGCAGTACTACAAGGCGATGGCCAGGGCGAGCAAGGATGCAGAGGAAATCGGTGCAGACACGTTTGCCGATATGCTCGAATCCGCGTATGAAGCGATACGCGCGCTCGGGGAAGCCAAACCCGGGGACAAGACGCTGGTGGACACGCTGGCGCCTGCGACGAGTGCGGTTCGCGCAGCGGTCGACGAGGGGAAGAGTTTAACCGAGTCACTGGACGCGATGGTCGCCGCGGCGGAAGCCGGGTGGAAATCCACCGAAGACATGGTAGCGAAAATTGGTCGAGCCAGCCGGCTGGGTGAGCGAAGTCGGGGTGTTGTTGATGCCGGAGCAACCAGTTGCTACTTGATGCTCAAGAGTATAGCGGAGACCGCTAAAGAGTTGGCCTTATGAAAATAGCGATCGGATGTGACCCCAATGCAACGCCTCTAAAGAAGGAGGTTATCGAGGAACTCGAGGCCCTCGGACACGAGGTCGCGGACTTTGGATCCGATGATCCGATCTACGCCAACGTTGTGTTTGAGGTGGCCGAGAGTGTAGCGCAAGGAACACATGATCGCGGAATCGTTATGTGTGGAACCGGTATCGGGGCGAGTATAGCCGCCAACAAGGTACACGGTGCTTACTGTGCCCTGGTGACCGACGCGTACCAGGCGGAACGGGCGGCACTTAGTAATAATGCAAACCTCATAGCGATGGGCCAACAGGTTACAGGGAATATGGTTGCGCGGCTCATGGCTCGCATATGGATCGAGAATACTCCGAAATTCGATCCGTCCGGACGCAGCGGACCGAAAGTGCAGCGTATTTACGAGTACGCGTCGCGGAATAGTGTTCAGGTATAAAAAACTTCGGTCCAGGCCGCCGGTTCGAGGGTGTAACAAAGGAAAGCAACACCTGAATCCACAGAACTACGAGATCCGGGACGCGGAAATCGACGCAGATTTTGAAAAACTCAAAAGAAACATCCGGAGCGGTTGAAACAACGTATACACCTCTCCTGGGAAACCGGGGGTTCGGTCAGGAACCGTTGAACGTTTCGGCGCGGCGCCTGGGCGCCAACGGACTGGGATATATCGAACTGCACGGTAATCACTACGGCGCGGATCTGGGTTATGACGTGACGGAGACCAGGAAGATACTGGCGGATCACGGACTTAAGGTATTTTGACTGGTGCCGAAATTGTTTTTTTGTGGGAGGGATTTTGAAGCAGCAGAACCGTCGCGGCTGTGTATTGGTGCAGAGGTCCGCCTGTGTGCACCACCACCACACCCATTACCGCCCCC
>PXBM01000115.1 GCA_003566935.1 Syntrophomonadaceae bacterium
ATGCTAAAGGAATATTCATCTTATTTTAAATCACCAACAAAGCTGCCGATCCGTTTTAATCCTTCCACGATATTATCCATGGAGGTAGCGAAGGAGAGGCGGACGAAATTAGGTGCGCCAAACCCGGTACCGGGCACTACGGCGACCTTCTGGTTTTCCAGCAGCAGGGAAGCGAAATCATCACTGCTGCTAACGCTTCTTCCATTAAAAGTCTTGCCAATGGTTTCCTTTACACTAACAAACATGTAGAAAGTACCCTGCGGTTCTAAGGCATGCAGGTGTGGAATTGCGATTACCTGATCATACATATACTTTCGACGTTTATCAAAGGCTATACGCATTTCCTCAACACATTCCTGGGGGCCGTTCAGGGCCGCTACCGCTGCTTTCTGGGCAACGGCGTTCGGGTTGGAAGCCGTGTGGCTTTGAATGCTCGACATAACCTTTGCTATGTTAGGTGCTGATGCGGTATACCCGATCCGCCAGCCGGTCATGGCATAACTTTTTGAAACCCCGTTAACAATTATAGTAATTTCCTTGGCCTTTTCGCTGAAAGAAGCGGTGCTGGTTTGGCGGTGATCGCCGTATATCAGGTGTTCATATATTTCATCGGAAATTATATAGATATTGTGTTTAGAGCAGAAGTCAGCTATTCGGTGCAGCTCTTCTTCACTGTAGATTTGGCCGGTGGGGTTGCAGGGGCTGTTAAGAACCAGGGCCTTGGCTTTACTACTAGTGTTCTTTTCCAACTCTTCTATAGTAACTTTAAAACTATTATCTTCGGCTGTTTCAAGCACTACCGGCACCCCGTCGTTTAAGCTGACCAGTTCCGGGTAGGTGACCCAGTACGGCACGGGTATCATTACTTCGTCCCCTGGGTTGAGCAGGGCGGTAAAAATGTTGCTGAGGGAATGTTTTGCTCCGTTGCTGATAACAATCTGGTTTGTTTCATAGCTGAGCCTGTTTTCTCTTTTTAGTTTTGCTGCAACAGCCTCTTTAAGTTCAAGTGTTCCGGCAGCGGGAGTATAGCGGGTATGTCCTTCATTTATGGCCTTAAATGCTGCTTCCCTGATATGCTCCGGGGTGTCAAAGTCGGGCTCACCGGCACCGAAACCAATTACATCCAACCCCTGGCTTTTCATCTCCTTTGCCTTGCTGTCAATGGCCATCGTTGGTGATGGGTTAATACTGAGTGCTTTTTTCGATAACATTATATTCACCTCTATATCTGGATTTATAATTGCACTAAAAATATTTAATATTTTACCATGAAATGGGTTCGAGATGCGGTTAAAGTAGAAAAATAAAAAAAGAAAAAAATTTCTTCTTATCTTTGAGTTACTGCCAGCTTTCGACTTTTTCTTTCACATAGGCGGGAGGTATCAGGAGCAGTTCGTTATCAAAAAGCTGCTCTGGGTTAACCGGGGTTTGGCCTATATTAACTTCCCAGTGGAGATGTGGCCCGGTAGCGTAGCCGGTCATACCATTTGTGCCGATCACTTCACCACTTTTTACTTGCTCGCCAACTTCAACGTCAATGGTATGCAGGTGCATATAGGTGCTTGATATATCCAGGCCGTGATCGATAATGACGGTATTACCACCGGAAAGCAGATATTCTGCCAGCCTGACTACTCCGGAATTGGTGACTTGGACTGGTTCACCTTCGTCGTTTGCAATATCAATACCGGCATGCCTGCGTGGCGGGTTCTGGTTAATGACCCTGATCGCTCCGTATTCGGAGCTGATCCGCCCTTCCATCGGCCAGATAAAGCGATCTTCCCAGAGGGGATGCTGTTCAGTCTCTTCCCTTGCCAGCCTAATTTTTTCACGGTCTTCAGCCAGGCGTTGTGCTGTCCATCCTTCGGTCCGGCTGGGCGGCATGCTGAAGCTGGAAAAATGGAAGTCCCTTTCTTTAACTGCTATCTCAACTGTGGTAATAATTTCTTCTGATTGGTCGGAAGTATCTACGAGCTCCAGGTTATAGATGTCCGGTTCTGTTTCGTAATAAATTGCTGCAAAAGCATAAACCATATTGCCCAGCTGGGAATATTCAGAAATAGCGCCGGTAAAATCAAACTGGACATGAGGTTGGGTTGACATAGCAGGCAGGGGACCTGCTTCAATAATGACAAAATCACCGGGAGCTGGATTTTGCGGATAAAAGATCAACTCAGTTTTTGCTGCACCAGGTATTTCATTGGCGTCGAATAAGTATGGAGAAATCCTCTGCGGCTCAACAGGCTGAGGAAGATCGACCTGTTCGCTATAATCAAACAAAGATATTGTGATTATGGCCAGCAATAAGACAAGTAGAATAAAAAATGTTACCCGCGCTAAATGATACTTCATAAGGACTGGACGGCTCCCTTTAAAAAAGAATATGCCCCTATTATAAATCATTTGAGTATAAAAAGCAGGATCCCTTTATTATCTAGCGAAAGATTGTCTGCATGGAAGCTTGCACTTTAAATAAGAAGCAATGTGTTAAGTAGTTTCGCGAGGCCGATTTTGGAGGTGTAAAAATGTTCGAAA
>PXBM01000052.1 GCA_003566935.1 Syntrophomonadaceae bacterium
AATACGTCATCGCCGCGGTCAAGGTCGTCTTGCCGTGGTCCACGTGACCAATCGTCCCTACGTTAACGTGCGGCTTCGTCCGCTCAAACTTCTGCTTAGCCAAACTAAATGCACCTCCAACTGTTAATAAGCAACGCTTTGATTAATAATTTTTGTAGCAATGCTTTGTGGTACTTCCTCATAACGGTAAAACTCCATATTATAAACACCACGCCCCTGCGTGTGTGAACGCAGCTCTGTCGCATAACCGAAAATTTCGGAAAGCGGCACAACACCCCTGACAATCTGCAAACCACTTTTCTGCTCAGTGCCGAGAATTCTGCCGCGGCGGCCGGTAAAATCGCCAATTATATCTCCCAGGTATTCCTCGGGCGCAGAAATATCTATCTTCATAACCGGCTCCAACAGTACTGGCTTAGCCTTGGAAAGAGCGGTCTTCAGAGCCTTGGATCCTGCTATACGGAAGGCCAGTTCCGACGAGTCAACTTCGTGGAAAGATCCGTCCTTCAGGACGACTTTAACATCAACAACCGGGTAACCAGCCAGCACACCGTTTAAGGCGGCTTCTTTCAAGCCGGATTCTACAGCAGGGATAAATTCCCGTGGGATAGAACCACCGACAATTTTATTCTCAAACTCGAAGCCTCCACCGGACTCCAGTGGGGAAACAACTATGACAACATGACCGTACTGACCGCGACCACCGGACTGACGGACAAAACGTCCTTCAGCAGTGGTTTCTTCATGGATAGTTTCCTTGTAGGCAACCTGTGGCCTGCCAACATTTGCCTGCACCTTAAATTCTCGCAGCAACCGGTCGGTAATAATCTCCAGGTGTAGTTCACCCATGCCAGAAATTATGGTCTGACCGGTGTCCTGATCAGTATGAATCTGAAAGGTAGGATCTTCTTCGGAGAGCTGCTGCATTGAAACCGTCATTTTATCTTGATCAGCCTTGGTTTTCGGCTCAATTGCCACGTGAATAACCGGTTCGGGGAAAGTAATATTTTCAAGAATTATCGGCTTATCCATGGCACACAAGGTATCGCCGGTACTTATTTCTTTCGGCCCGATAATAGCAATAATGTCACCGGTGGCGGCATGGTCAATCTCTTCCCTGAAATTCGCATGCATCCTGATCAGCCTGCCAATCCGCTCTTTCTTCTGGCGGGTAGAATTATACAAGGTAGTCCCTTTTTTCAAACTGCCCGAGTAAACCCTGGCAAAGGCAAGTTTACCCACAAAAGGGTCAACCATAATTTTAAAAACCAGGGCTGCAAAAGGAGCATCGTTGTCAGGAAGACGAAAATCTTCTTCACCGCTGTTTGGATTATAGCCCTTGACCGCCCCCACCTCTACCGGAGAAGGCATTAAATGAACAACAGCGTCCAAAAGCAGCTGCACACCTTTATTCTTATATGATGAACCGCAAAGCACAGGAACCAGGCTATGATGGATAACTGCTTTACGTAAGGCCCGGTAACATTCTTCTGGAGTGATTTCTTCGTTGTTAAAAAACTTTTCCATTAAGTCATCATCATAGTCAGCGACTGTTTCAAGCAGCTTTTCCCTGTGATCGGCAACCCTTTCTTTCATACCTTCAGGTATATCTGTTTCCGAGCTGCGGGTCCCAAGATCATCTTCATACTTGATCGCTCTATTGGATATTAAATCGACAATACCGTTAAATCCGCTTTCCTCGCCAATAGGTAGCTGGATCGGAAGGGCATGAGCATGAAGTCTATCCCTGAGTTGATCAACAACGCTATAAAAATCAGCACCAACTGCATCCATCTTGTTAATATAGGCAAGACGTGGCACGTGGTAGCGATCGGCCTGGCGCCAAACTGTCTCCGACTGGGGTTCAACACCGCCCTTGGCACAAAATACAGCGACCATTCCATCTAAAACGCGGAGTGAGCGCTCGACCTCAACGGTAAAGTCCACGTGTCCAGGCGTATCGATAATGTTAATTAAACAATCCTTCCATTTACAGGTAGTCGCAGCAGAGGTAATAGTGATACCACGTTCCTGCTCCTGTGCCATCCAGTCCATTGTTGCAGTACCTTCGTGAACTTCACCAAGTTTATGCAAACGACCTGAATAAAACAGGATACGTTCCGTTGTGGTTGTCTTCCCTGCATCTATATGGGCAGCAATACCAATATTCCTGATTTTCCCCAGTTGTGCTACTTTTTCTGTTTCTTTGCTCATTTCGTCCCTCCTTCCAAAAGCGGGAGCCTGGTGTCAGCCGTACGCAAACCGAACAATACTTGTATCCGGATATTACTTAAATAATAAACTGACTGACTAACGCGTGATTAAAAATCAATTTTAAAAACTTTTCCTACCAGCGGTAGTGGGCAAAAGCCTTATTAGCTTCGGCCATCTTATGAGTATCTTCTTTTTTCTTGATTGAACCACCGGTATTATTGGCAGCATCCATCAGTTCACCGGCCAGGCGCTGGGCCATGGTCTTCTCTCCGCGGTTGCGGGCGAACCCGATCACCCAGCGGATAGCCAGGATGTTTTTACGATGCGAGCTTACCTCAATCGGAACCTGGTAGGTTGCACCACCGACACGGCGGGCCTTTACTTCCAGTACCGGGGCAACATTGCGCATTGCTGTTTCAAAAACCTCATGCGGTTCTTTACCAGTTTTTTCTTTTATAATGTCAAAAGCATCATAAATAATTTCCTGCGCAGACCCTCTCTGGCCGTTATACATCAGCTTGTTTATAAACCGGGTCACCAACTTGCTGTTGTAGACCGGATCTGCAATTATGTCGCGCTTCGAAACAGGTCCTTTACGTGGCATTTTGCTCATCTACTCCTTACGTTTAAACTACGATTTAGGCTTTTTAGTGCCGTACTTAGAACGCCCCTGTGCCCGGTTTTCAACCCCTGCAGCATCAAGAGCACCCCTGACCAGGTGATAACGAACACCCGGTAAGTCTTTTACACGACCACCCCTGACCAGAACAACCGAGTGCTCCTGCAGGTTATGCCCGATTCCGGGAATGTAGGCCGTTGCTTCGATTCCATTTGTCAGGCGGACTCTGGCAATTTTACGTAAGGCTGAATTTGGCTTCTTCGGTGTTGTCGTCGAAACACGGGTGCAGACTCCCCTTTTTTGTGGTGAACGGTCCAGTGCCGGAGCAGACGACTTGTGAGTAACCTGTTTGCGGCCCTTACGAACTAATTGATTAATTGTCGGCATTAGTCCACCTCCTTTGTATTATCTTTAATCGCAGCTACTGCTGCCTTAACTTTGATTCCACTCAACTTCCCAAGCTGCTGCATTGATTCAACATAATATGGTTCAATGTTGTTATCTTCACATAAAGAAATCACAGGCCTGGTAACTTTATCCTCAGCATCCCTGGCGATGAAAACTTTCTGAACTTCGCCTTTTTCCAAAGCCTTTATCGTCTGTTTGGTCCCGACAACCCTATTGCGGGAATTACTTAGCAGCTCTTCCAACTTAGAAAGGCTCACCTTCCTTAATTAACCCATCCTAAGCGCTTCAATGAGACGCACCTTAAGATTTTAACACCCTGTAACAAGCTTGTCAATTAAAACCTTCACTTTAATCTTCGAAAATTTCCGGGTCCTCTTCAATCCGTTCCGACCGCTGGTCCGCGGTCGAAGCAATAGCCGTTTCATCAGTGTCAAGACCCAGGTCAGCTTCCGATTGTTTTTCTTCCTCTGGTTCAGGTCCCATTCCTACAGGGTGAACTTCAATGTTGCGGTAGCGGGTCATGCCTGTACCGGCAGGAATCAACTTGCCGATAATGACATTCTCTTTCAGACCAAGCAGCTGATCCTGACGGCCCTTGATAGAAGCTTCTGTCAGAACCCTGGTTGTTTCCTGGAAAGATGCCGCTGAAAGAAATGATTCAGTTGCCAGCGAAGTTTTAGTAATGCCGAGCAGTAAAGCCCGCGCCACGGCAGGACGGCCGCCCTGTTCTTCGATCTCTCTGTTCAGGTTTTCAAAAACATAGCTGTCGAGCATTCCGCCTGGTAGCAGTTCAGTATCGCCAGGATCATCGACTTTAACTTTCTTCAACATCTGGCGGACGATTATTTCAATATGTTTATCATTAATATCAACACCCTGCATCTTGTATACCCACTGCACTTCTTTGAGCAGGTAGAGCTGAACCCCGCGCACACCTTTGACTTTTAGCAGTTCGTGAGGGTTAATAGAACCTTCGGTTAACTCATCGCCGGCTGAAACTTTATGCCCTGTTTCAGCCTTGATCCTGGCACCGTACGGTATAGGATATACCCGGGATTCACCATGCTCCGAGTTAAGCCTGATTTCCCGCTTGTAACGAGTTTCAAAAACTTCAACTTCCCCGGCAATCTCGGCAATAATCGATTGACCCTTCGGTTTGCGCGCCTCAAAGAGCTCTTCGACCCTGGGCAGACCCTGGGTAATATCATCGCCGGCCACACCGCCGGTATGGAAAGTCCGCATAGTCAGCTGAGTACCAGGTTCGCCGATAGACTGGGCTGCGATAATGCCAACTGCTTCCCCAACATCGACAATTTTTCCGCTGGCCAGGTCACGGCCATAGCACTTAACACATGCACCGTGTCTTGTCTTGCAGGTCAGGACAGAGCGGAACCTGACTTCAGTTATATCGAGGTCAACGATTTGCTGGGTCATCTCTTCGGTAATCAGGGGGTTGCCCTCGATTAGAACTTCTCCTGTTTCAGGATGATAAACAGGTTCCATGGTGTAACGACCAATCAACCTGTTTACAGCATCTTCGAGAACTTCTTCATTATCGAGAAACTCGCTTAAGCCGATAGACTGACCAGTTCCACAATCATCTTCACGCACGATAACATCCTGGACAACATCAACCAGCCTGCGAGTCAGGTAACCTGAGTCAGCAGTCTTAAGGGCTGTATCAGCCAGACCTTTACGGGCACCGTGGGTGGATATGAAGTATTCAAGCACGGTTAGCCCTTCCCGGAAATTAGCCTTAATCGGAATATCAATGATCCTTCCGGTCGGGTCGGCCATCAGACCGCGCATCCCGGCGAGCTGGGTAATTTGTGACTCGTTACCGCGCGCCCCGGAATGAGCCATCATGTATATTGGATTAAGCTCATCAAGATTTTGCATTAAGGCTCCCGTTACTTCATCCTTGGCTTTACTCCAGACTTCGATTACCCGGTCATAGCGTTCGTTCTCTGTAATCAAACCATGGGCGTACTGCTCTTCAGTCGCCTCTACCTTTTCCTCGGCCTCCTTGAGAATAACCTGCTTCTCTTTTGGAATAACAATATCACTAACAGCGACAGTTATACCGGCCCGGGTAGCATAATGGAAACCAAGCTTTTTAACTTTATCGAGAATTTCCGCAGTCCCTGTATTACCATACATCCGGTAACAGCGGGCAATTAACTCTGCCAGAAAATCTTTTTTGATTGCCTTGTTACGGGGCAGCTCTTTCAGAGCTTCTTCAGGATTCAGGCCCTTAACCGGCACAAAACTCTCCTCCGGCAGGGACTGGTTGAAATCGGCATTATTCATATAGGGGAAATCTTTCGGGAATACATCGTTAAAGATTACTTTTCCGACTGTTGTCAGCAAATACTTCTTGCGGCGGACAAAATCGCGTCCCTTGAATCCTGAAGCACGGATAAAGATCCGGGCATGCAGGTCAATATAGTCAAGGTCATAAGCAGTTACTGCTTCATCAGGATTGGGGAAAACCTTGCCTTCGCCCCTGGCCCCATGCTTTTCAAGGGTCAGGTAGTAAGCTCCGAGCACCATGTCCTGGGTGGGGGTGGTTACGGGACGCCCTTCCTTCGGGTTAAGAATATTATGAGCCGAAAGCATCAACAGACGTGCCTCGGCCTGTGCCTCTGCCGAAAGCGGCACGTGCACAGCCATCTGGTCACCGTCAAAATCCGCGTTGTAGGCTGAACAGACCAGCGGATGGATTTGTATCGCCCGGCCTTCAACCAGCACCGGTTCAAACGCCTGGATCCCTAAACGGTGCAGGGTTGGTGCCCGGTTCAGAAGCACGGGGTGGTCTTTAATTACTTCTTCCAGCACGTCCCAAACTTCGGGCCTAACTTTTTCGACCATGCGCTTGGCGCTCTTTATATTATGGGCAAGCCCGTCGCTGACCAGCCGCTTCATTACAAAAGGTTTAAATAGCTCCAGGGCCATCTCTTTGGGCAGGCCACACTGGTAAAGCTTCAGATCCGGACCAACCACAATAACTGAACGCCCTGAATAGTCAACCCGTTTTCCAAGCAGGTTCTGGCGAAAGCGGCCCTGTTTACCCTTAAGCATATCGCTTAATGATTTTAATGGGCGATTGCCCGGACCGGTTACCGGGCGTCCGCGCCGACCGTTATCGATCAAGGCATCAACTTCTTCCTGCAGCATCCGCTTTTCATTGCGGACTATAATATCAGGAGCGCCAAGATCAAGCAGGCGCTTTAGGCGGTTGTTGCGATTGATAACCCGCCGGTAAAGATCGTTTAGATCAGATGTGGCAAAACGCCCACCGTCAAGCTGGACCATTGGACGCAGGTCCGGTGGAATAACCGGGATGCCATCTAAGATCATCCAGGAAGGATCGTTACCGGATTGGCGAAATGCCTCAACTACTTCCAGGCGGCGAATAGCGCGAACCTTTTTCTGGCCGCTGGAAGTTAATAGTTCTTCCCGCAGTTCCTGGGCTATTTGTTCCAGATCCAGGGTAGCAAGAAGCTTCTTAATAGCTTCTGCCCCCATCTCAGCTTTAAAACCTTTGCCTGACTTGAAGAGGGCCTGGTATTTTTCAAAATATTCGCGGTACTCAACTTCTGTTAAAAGCTGTTTTTCGCTCAGGTAAGTATCACCGGGATCGATGACCACGTAAGCGGCAAAGTATAAAACCTTTTCCAGGGCACGGGGAGACATGTCCAGCAGTAAACCCATCCTGCTGGGAATTCCCTTAAAATACCATATATGCGATACAGGGGCAGCCAGTTCAATGTGGCCCATTCTTTCACGGCGCACTTTAGCCCTGGTTACTTCAACCCCACAGCGATCGCAGACTATACCGCGGTAACGAACCCGCTTGTATTTTCCGCAGTGACATTCCCAGTCTTTTTGCGGACCAAATATTTTTTCACAAAAAAGGCCTTCCCGTTCAGGCTTTAGGGTGCGGTAGTTAATCGTTTCCGGTTTCTTAACTTCACCCCTCGACCAGGCCCTGATCTTTTCAGATGACGCCAAACCTATTTTTAAGGCATCAAAATTGTTTACATCCAACAAAAAGATCTCTCCCTTCGCCAGGTTATCCCTGAGCTACTAGTAGATATTTTCTTCATCGTCCTCGTTATTTACTTCTTCAGACTCGTCGTCAGGCTCATCATCGCTGCCGGACTTCGACTGCTTAGCCTTCGGAACATCACCGGATACGACATCATCTTCATCATCTTCGTCTTCCAGTTCTTCATCTTCAAGCTGGTCCAGAGAAACTTCCTCAACCTCTTCAGTTTCCGCTTCCTCACCAGGCAGGGCGATATTATCAACCATACCTGTATCACCTTCAAGGTTGCTCTCGTCATCGCTGCTATCTTCTACAGATTCAGCTTTAAGCGGTTCAGTTTCCGGCTGTTTCTTTATTTCTTCCTGCTTTTCCTTACGATACATAAAATGTTCCATGTCGTCTTCATCAGATTCCATGCCTTCAATATTTACATCCAGTCGGCGGTAATCCGCATCATCATCGCCCTCTTTGATTTCAACTTCCCCGGTTTCCTCACTGAGCACCCTTACGTCAAGGCAGAGACTCTGCAGTTCTTTGACCAGCACCTTAAATGATTCGGGAACCCCGGGCTCGGGGATATTTTCACCCTTGACGATCGCCTCGTAAGTCTTCACTCGGCCGACCACATCATCGGATTTAACAGTGAGGATCTCTTGCAATGTGTAGGCGGCACCGTATGCTTCCAGGGCCCAGACTTCCATTTCCCCGAAACGCTGGCCACCAAACTGGGCTTTACCACCGAGCGGCTGCTGGGTAACCAGTGAATATGGCCCCGTGGAACGGGCATGTATTTTATCATCTACCAGGTGAGCAAGTTTAAGCATGTAAACATAACCCACTGTGACCTCTTCGTCAAAACGTTCACCGGTCCGGCCATCAAAAAGAACCGACTTGCCATTTTCAGAAAGGCCGGCTTCTTCAAAGGCGGCAAAAACGTCCCTTTCTGTTGCCCCGTCAAAAACAGGAGAGGCAATTTTTATACCCAGAGCTGATGCCGCCCAGCCCAGGTGGGCTTCCAGAACCTGACCAATATTCATTCGGGAAGGAACGCCGAGCGGGTTCAAAACAATATCAAGTGGGGCGCCGTCTGGTAGGAAAGGCATATCCTCTTCCGGCAGGATACGGGCAATAACACCTTTGTTGCCGTGCCGGCCGGCCATTTTGTCACCCTCGGATATCTTACGCTTCTGAGCGACGTAAACCCTAACCAGCTGGTTAACACCCGGTGAGAGTTCATCGCCTTCTTCGCGGTTAAATACTTTAACATCAACAACGATACCCGATTCACCGTGCGGGATGCGCAGGGAAGTATCGCGAACCTCGCGGGCTTTTTCACCAAAGATAGCTCGCAGCAGTCGTTCTTCTGCCGTCAGTTCAGTTTCACCCTTAGGGGTGACCTTACCGACCAGGATATCGCCTGCCCGTACTTCAGCCCCAATACGGATAATGCCGCGACCGTCCAGATCTTTTAGGGCCTCCTCACCAACATTTGGTATGTCACGGGTAATTTCTTCCGGCCCGAGCTTGGTATCTCTCGCTTCCGATTCATACTCTTCAATGTGAATCGAAGTAAAAACATCTTCCTTGACCAGTTTCTCGCTGATCAAAATAGCATCTTCATAGTTATAGCCTTCCCATGGCAAGAATGCGACCAGCACGTTACGGCCAAGAGCCAGCTCTCCTTCGCTGGTACAGGAACCGTCAGCTAAAACCTGGCCGACAGTAACTTTCTGGCCCCGTTCAACTATAGGGTGCTGATTAATGCAGGTCCCCTGGTTGGAGCGCTTAAACTTCTGCAGGGTATAGATATCCAGTCCACCGTCGAAACCCGGGCGGCGATCGGTAGGGAAGCGTTCCCTGGTCCGCCCGTTAATATCATAATTCTGGCCATCTTTATCTTCGGAACGGCGTATAATAATTTCATTACTAGCAACATGGACAACCTCGCCGTCGGCAAGACATATTGCCACAGCGCCGGAATCAACAGCCGCCTTATATTCAAGACCGGTTCCCACAAAGGGCGATTCTGTTTTTAACAGCGGCACAGCCTGGCGCTGCATATTTGCGCCCATCAGGGCACGGTTGGCATCATCGTTTTCGAGGAAAGGAATCAGGGCTGTGGCCACACTGACCAGCTGCTTCGGCGAAACATCCATAAAATCAACCTCGTTGGGATGACGCATAACCGTATCGTAATAGTAGCGGCAGGTAACGCGGTTATTGACAAAATGACCTTCTTCATCAAGGATAGCGTTAGCCTGGGCAATAACAAAGCGGTCTTCGT
The DNA here is from genome assembly GCA_003566935.1 of Syntrophomonadaceae bacterium. GTDB lineage: Bacteria > Bacillota > Dethiobacteria > DTU022 > DTU022 > T3SED10-7. Next base: position 9,577 of record PXBM01000052.1, read on the forward strand.
CATCGGCTGTCAGGTAGACAATTTCCGAGGTAACGCGCCCTTCCTTTTTATCAACCTTCTGGTAGGGTGTTTCTATAAAGCCATACTCGTTTATGCGGGCATAAGTGCCGAGCGAACCAATCAGGCCAATGTTCGGACCTTCGGGAGTTTCAATCGGGCAAATCCGGCCGTAGTGAGAGTGGTGCACATCGCGCACTTCAAAACCGGCCCGTTCCCGACTTAAACCACCGGGACCCAGGGCGCTTAAGCGTCGCTTGTGGGTCAACTCAGCCAAGGGGTTGGTCTGATCCATAAATTGAGACAGCTGGCTGCTGCCAAAAAACTCCTTAATAGATGCAATAACCGGCCTGATATTTATCAGGGCCTGCGGGGTAATCGCCTCAACATCCTGGATCGTCATCCGCTCGCGAACAACCCTTTCCATCCTTGACAGACCGATCCTAAACTGGTTTTGTAAAAGCTCACCAACACTGCGCAACCGGCGGTTACCAAGATGATCAATATCATCAATATTGCCGATCCCATCAAAAAGGTTAAAAATATAGTTGATGGAAGCTATGATGTCTTGGGCGACAAGGTGCCTCGTGGAAAGATCCACATTGCCGTTACCAATGACCAGGTGATCCTCATCACGGTGCCTGATCATCAACCTTTTGATACCATTTTCATCGATAACCCGGGCGGCATCTTCATCGACAACGGTACCGGCTGGATACAACACGGCTCCGCTTTCCGGATGTTTAGCATCGGCAGCCAACTCCTGGCCGTAAAGACGGTTGGTCATTGAAAGCTTTTTGTTGGCCTTAAACCGGCCTACCCGCGCAAAATCGTAGCGTTTGCCATCAAAAAACAACGACTCAAAAAGTGAGCGGGCATTTTCCACGTTCAAGGGTTCTCCCGGCCGCAAACGTTTATAAATTTCGAGCAAGGCTGATTCGGTTGAATCAGTATGATCCTTATCGAAAATCTCGGGCAGGCGCTTATCGTTGTTTAAAAGCTCGATAATTTCTTCATCGCTGCTGTAGCCAATTGCCCTTAGTAAGACCGTAACCGGGATTTTCCTGGTCCGGTCAACACGCACAAAGACTCCCTCGGATACATCTGTTTCAAACTCAAGCCAGGTGCCGCGGTTTGGAATAATGGTAGCATTGATTAGCTCTTTGCCGGTGCTGCCTGATGGATCAGGCTGCTTTTTAAAGTAAACACCGGGTGAACGAACCAGCTGGCTGACAATAACCCTTTCAGCACCGTTAATAATAAAGGTGCCGTTTTCGGTCATCATCGGAAAATCGCCCATAAAAACTTCCTGCTCTTTTACCTCACCGGTTTCCTGGTTGATCAGCCGAACCCGGACCCTTAGAGGAACTGCATAAGTAGCGTCACGTTCTTTGCAATCCTCTACAGAATACTTTGGCTCGCCAAGTGTGTAATCATAAAACTCTAGGACCAGATTTCCGGTAAAGTCCTGGATCGGGGAAAAATCTTCAAATATTTCTTTCAAACCCTGGTTCAAAAACCACTCAAAAGAACTTCGCTGAACTTCAATCAAATTCGGCAGATCGAGAACCTCTGTAATTCTGGCAAAAGAACGACGCTCACTCCTGCCTGCTGTAATAGTGCTGGACATTAAAAAAAATCACTCCCCTGAGACCTGGTTATGATTTAAAACCGAAAGAAAACAGGTAAAAATCATTTAAAAAGGTACAACTTCCTTTTCTCCTATGGGTATATCATTTCTAAGAAGGCAAATCGAATCATTCTAAAATTAGGCATAATCGTACTACTAGACATCTTTAAATATTATCACAAGGAATTATAAGTGTCAACGGGATTAGCACACTTTTTTTGGGACA
>PXBM01000239.1 GCA_003566935.1 Syntrophomonadaceae bacterium
GTTGCATCCCGCTTAGTTGATAAGTTTAATCGCCCTGTCGCGATGATAGCGTTGGAAAACGGTGAGGGCAGAGGTTCTGCAAGAAGCATTCCCGGTTTTGATATTACTGCCGCCCTTACTGACAGTTCAGCTTTACTGGAGCGTTTCGGCGGTCACGAACAGGCTGCCGGCTTCACGGTAACACAGGAAAATATCGGACTGCTGCGAGAAAACCTCGATCGTTATGCTTCGGCAAACCTGGAACCGGAAATGTTGAAACCATCTTTATATATTGATGTTGAACTCAGTGCAGCGGATATTGACTTTGATCTTGTTGATAGTCTTGAACAGCTTCAGCCCTATGGCACTGGTAATCCAAGGCCTCTTTTTGGCAGCAGACAGTGGCAGGTAATTTCCTGGCGGCTGGTTGGTTCTGATCAAAAACACCTGAAGCTGAAAGTCCAGAAAGATGGTAAAACCCTGGATCCGATTTTCTTTTCCGGGGCAGAACATCTGGAAAAGCTGCAGCAGGGGCGCAAAGTTGATCTCGCTTTCCGTTTAAAAAACGGATTCTTCCGCAATCAAAAAACAGTTGACCTTGAGATCAAAGATATTAGTTACAGTGACAGCTCTGATTGTAACGGGCTTGAAGTAATTGATATGCGCGGATGGCATGACCGGACAGCTAAAGTTAAAGATATTATCGAGGGGGAGCAAAAAAAATGCATCCTCTTTGCTGCTACCCGGTCCCGGGCTGAAAAGATCACTTCACGAATTAAGAGAGAATGCGCACCCTATGTTTTAACCAGCGGATCAATGAGTGGCAATTTTGATTGTCCTGATAATTCCGGGATTCTTTTGCTTTATGATTTGCCGCTGCATCAAAATATCCTGGAAAAGGTTTTTGCCAGCGGTCTTAATAAAGATTCAGCTAAGGTCTTCCTGCTCTATAATGACCTGGATCAGGAGCAAAACTTCCGCCTGACAGAAGTATCTATGCCTTCTGAAGAAGTGCTGGAGCAAATTATTGCCCTTATCCTGCATAGGGGTCAGGAAAAAGATCAGTTAATACTTCCTGACTTGACAGAGGATCACCTTGACTTTAAACCTGCGAAAAACTTTTGGGAGCGTACCTATAAAATATATACTGAAATTGGCCTTCTTGACCAGGGACGTCTTACAAAAAATGCAGAAAAAATCATGAATAATTGGCCGGACTGTCTTAATTCATCCCCTGCTTATCTTGAAACTTCCGAACTCCTGGAGAGCTGTGAAGAGTTTCAACGGCTCTTGCTTGATGCCCCTCCGCAGGAAATTGCCGCTTATTTCTATAACTTGTAAATTTCATGCTTCTTGGTACTATAGAATTTATTGCTATTTTTTAGTATTATAGATAGTGTCTGCTCAGCCATATTCTGTTGTTCTTGCCTGATGAAGCAGCGGTGCAGGCTGAGCATTTGCGAAGTTTGTATGGTACTGTCTTTTTGAAAGACAGCTGAAACGGGGAAATATGCCATGGTTGTTAAAGAACAAAAACTAACAGATCTTAAAAAAAGAATTCAGCGTTACTATCCCGATCTGGAGGACTGGGCCCAGGTTGAGAAGGCCTATAATTATTCTGTTAAGGCCCATTCCGGTCAGCTGCGCGAATCGGGTGAGTCATATATTATGCATCCGCTCGGTGTTGCAATGATCCTGACCGAATTGGAACTGGACCTTGTTACCATTATTGCCGGCCTGCTTCATGATGTAGTTGAAGATACAGAGATTACGCTCGATGATATCAATCGGGAATTCGGAGAAGAAGTTGCTTCCCTGGTTGACGGGGTAACCAAGTTGAGCCGCCTTGATTTCACTTCCAAGGAAGAACAGCAGGCTGAGACCCTGAGAAAAATGTTTATTGCCATGGCCAGGGATATCAGGGTGGTTTTAATCAAGCTGGCCGATCGCACACACAATCTGCGAACCCTTCGCTACCTGAATACTCATAAACAGAAAGAAATTGCCCGTGAAACCCTGGAAATATACGCTCCGCTGGCCCATCGCCTCGGTATTTACATGATCAAGTGGGAACTTGAAGACCTTGCTTTCCGCTATATGCAGCCAGATGATTACTTCAAGCTGGTGGAGAAGCTTCATAAGAAAAGGCGCGAGCGGGAAAACTTCATAAATCGCATCATCTGGATTCTGCAGGACTACCTTTCCGAGGCTAAAATTGAAGCCGAAATACAGGGCCGGCCCAAACACCTTTACAGTATCTATAACAAGATGCAGGCACAGGGTAAAGATTTAAATGAAATCTACGATTTAACGGCAGTACGCATTATCGTTGATAACGTGAAAGATTGTTATCATACCCTGGGCATTGTCCATACAATCTGGAAGCCGATACCCGGGCGTTTTAAAGATTTTATTGCTATGCCTAAGCCAAATATGTACCAGTCCCTGCATACCACGGTTTTTGCGGCGGAAAATGAACTGGCTGAAATCCAGATCAGGACATGGGATATGCACCGGACTGCTGAATATGGAATTGCCGCCCACTGGCGCTACA
>PXBM01000229.1 GCA_003566935.1 Syntrophomonadaceae bacterium
AGCAATCTTTTATCGAGGGCAGTCAGCATAGAGATTTTCCTCCAATCGACAGTTTTTCTTACAGGCACACTCGGCACTTTCCTTGATCCGGGGCCAGATAGTTTCACGGTCTCCGCGCATGGAAACAGTGCCGCCCTCGATCAGAACAATTTCATCAACCATGTTGAGGATTTTTTCCTGGTGGGAAATGACAATAGTAGTGGTATCTTCACGGTGGCTTTCACCGATCACATCAATCAACTGCTCAAAACTCCACAGATCGATGCCTGCTTCCGGCTCATCAAAAATTCTTACCCGCGGATTCTGGGCCAGCAGGGTGGCAATCTCAATTCTTTTCATTTCCCCCCCTGAGAGGCTGCTGTCTAAAGTCCGCTCCGAGTAGTCATCGGGACAAAGACCAATCTGACGCAGCACCTGGCAGTTGAAACCGTCGGAATACTTCATGGCATATCCAAGCATATCCTTGACCTGCATCCCCTTGAAGCGAGGAGGCTGCTGAAAAGCGTAGCCCACGCCTTTCCGGGCCCGCTCACTGATTCCAAGATTAGTGATATCTTCATCATCCAGAAAAACTTTACCGCCGGTGGGCTGGTAGATACCCATGGCCACCCGGGCCACTGACGATTTACCGCTACCATTCGGGCCGGTCAGGGCATACATTTTGCCGGCCTCAAACTGCAGGTTTACATCATGTAAAATCGGGATTACCTTTTCATCAACTTCCAACTTTAAACTAATATTATCCAGTGTAAACAAATTAAGATGTGCTCCTTTCTACTGTCATTATGATAAAAATTCGACAGCAGGCTTTAAACTCCTGCTGCCGGTATTTAGCACCGTCAATAATGGAAATTATAACGTAGTGCTTGTGTACGCAAAAAAGTGTTGACAGCTGCTGTTATTACCTCTATAATTATAAATGTAGTAACAGTGACTACATTAGGGCGTGGTTATGATGAAAAAAAACTACATCGGGATACGCGAAGCAAGAATTAACCTGAGCAAGCTGATCAGAGATGTGCGCGGTGGAATGGAAATAATCATTACCGACCGGGGCACTCCTGTAGCCAGGTTGGTCATGGCAAAAGGCGATGAACTTTCCCTGGAAGAAAGGATCAAAAACTACGAAAGCTGTGGTTTAATTGAACCTTCTGTTAAACAAGGGAAAGATACCCCTTCTCCTGTTGAACTTCCACGGGATTACGCTCAGCGTTACATTGAGGAGGAGAGGGGCGATGAGTGAAAAACTTACTGTTATTTACTGGGATTCAACAGCCCTGCTCTCTTTTCTCTTTAAAGACAGGAACAGCGAGCAGGTCATGCAAAAGGCACAGCAGAAGGGGGTTCACCTGCTGACTACTTTAACCATTGCCGAAGTGTACACTGTGATCAGCAGGATCCGGCGAGAAGAAATGCTTTCAGAAATACTCGCTGATTCTCTTTACGAAGCGCTGGAAAGCGGCCCCTGGAGCAAGCTTAACATTGTGCCCGACAGTTCAGCCATGCGCGATCTTGCCCGTAAATGGCCGCTAAAAGGCTCGGGCCTGTGGCACCTGGCTGCAGCGAAAACCCTGCAGCGCGAGTTCCCGGAACTAATGATCCTGACCCTGGACAGCGATCTTGCCAAAGCTTCCAGGGGGGAAAGACTTAAGTTGGTAGTTTTATAGAAACAGGATTGGGTTTAACAGGTACTATGATTAATTAATAATACCTGAAACTAATAAAAAGGTTAATTAACCGAAAGGGGAGTTTTTAGAAATGAAAATGTGGCGCTGTGAAGTCTGTGGTTACCTGCACGAGGGAGAAGAGCCTCCCGATGTATGCCCTAAGTGTGGTGCACCGAAGGAAAAGTTTGAGCTGCTTGATGAAGAAGAAGCTGAAATGATGCGAGATGCCCTGGCAACCAGGGAAAAATATGCACAGATTTATGACCATCTGGAAGCAATCGATAAGATTGCCCAGGAAGGCATTGACCTGAACCTTGATGAAGGGTGTAACGAAATTTTCGGTGAAACCCAGAAAGATATTGAGAATATCCGCAACAAGATCAAGGAAGAACTGGCCGGTCATGCCCAGGATTGCATCTGGGTTAAGGTCGCCAGCGACGGCATAATGGAGTAAAAACAGGTTAACCCTTTAAACGGTTAACTTACAAATGCAATTAAAAATTTGACAAATAAGAAATGAGGTGAGTTAGATGGGTAAAGCGGTAGGAATTGACCTCGGTACCACTTTTTCCGCAGTAGCGGTGATAGAAGGCGGCAAGCCTGAGGTAATAACCAATGCAGAGGGTTCACGGACTACCCCGTCTGTAATAGCATTTAAAGACTCGGGGGAAAGGCTGGTCGGACAGGTAGCTAAGCGTCAGGCTGCCCTGAACCCGGAAAATACCCTCTTTTCAGCAAAGCGTTTTATCGGACGTAATTACAAGGAGGTTGAAGCAGAGCGCAACCTGGTTCCTTATCAAGTTGAAAGCGGACCGAATGACGCTGTGCGGTTCAAAGTAAGAGATAAAAGCTATGCGCCTGAAG
>PXBM01000213.1 GCA_003566935.1 Syntrophomonadaceae bacterium
CAGCAAGTTCTTGCGGGGTAATCGGCAGGTTGGGGTTATCATCCCTGGTCACCTCTGCGCCGGTCAGAGCTGCGGTGATAATCAGTTTATCCACTATCATTCCCTCCCCGGTCATCATAATTACAAGTTTGCTGTCCACGCTGCAGGTGCCTTGGTACAACACAGGTTCCACTGGCTCTCGCCACCAGCATCGGTTCAGGCAGCAAATCACAGGCTGAAGGACATTCCTTCATCTCAGCATTGGCAATTACTTTGTACGCTTCAAACTGTATATGGCGGGAAGTATTTCCCACACGATCTATCCAGCCCCAGACTTCCAAAAAATCCCCGGCACATAACTGGGCTTTAAACTCAATCATATCGTAAGCAGCGAATAAACCCTCATCACCATCATGCCTGATTAATAATTCTGTAGCCACATCACCAAAAAGCTTTATAACCAGGGCACCGTCGACCAACCCCCCACCATAGTGAACGTCATGCTCACTTAATCGTATGCGCAGCATTACTTTCTGGTTAATCATATCTGCAAGCTCCCATCTTCAATGATCGTAACTTTAAGCGGGGTATTCTTCCGCGACAACTTGCAAAGCTTCTTCTATGTACTGCAGGGCATTATCAAGATCTTCAGTCGTATGCCTGTATGACACGTACCAGTGGTGGTAAGGCTGAATAAATAAGCCCCGCCTGATAGTCTCTGTGTAGAATCGAACTCTTCGCTTTTTGTAGAATTCATCAGCTTTATCAAAAGTTAAAAAAGGCATCGGCGGAATACCGGAAACTGTGGCCGGAACCCCGGATTGTTCAGTTATGGATTTCAATCTGGCCAGAAAATCTTCCCCACGCTGCCAGACAACATCAATCACCTTTTCCCGTTCCAAAATATCTAGACACTTCATTGCAGCAACCATCTCCAGGCTGTTGGGGAAAAAAGTAGAACTGATAAATACATCCTGCTCGACCACTTTCATGATATCAGCTCTGCCGACACAAGCACTGATCGCATAACCGTTGGCCATTGCCTTGCCAATGGTGGTCAGGTCAGGCGTAACACCATAACGTTCCTGGGCACCACCCATTGATACCCTAAAGCCTGTACGGATTTCATCAAAAATCAAGACAACCCCATATTGATCGGCCAGGCTGCGCACTCCCTCCAGGTATCCTTCCGGAGGTGCTGATACCGGTTTTCCCAGGGGATGACCAACCGGAGTAATAATTATGCAGGCAGTTTCACCCTGGTTTTCTTTCAGCAATTTTTCCAGGGCATCAAGATCTCCATAGGGGAATTCCAGGGTTAGCTCCCTGATATGCTTCGGAACCCCACCGGGCACCTCAACACACCAGTCCATCCAACCATGATAGCCACAGCGCAGGATCTTATCTTTACCGGTATACCCGCGGGCAACACGAACCGCCACACCAGTTGCATCAGAACCGGTTTTTACGAGCAGCCCCATTTCAGCCGACGGGATTAAACTTATCAGCCGCTTTAAAAGTTCATTCTGGACCGGCTGGACCAGGGAGAAACAAAAACCTTTCTCCATCTGTTCTTTAACAGCATCGTTAATTTCAGGTTCATGGTATCCTAAAATTATCGGGCCGTATGCACAGAGCATATCGATATAATCATTACCATCAACATCAACTATATGCCCGCCATAACCTTTATCCAGGTAAATAGGATATTCACCCTCAACAAAATTATAGGGACGCCTGATTCCCATTACCCCACCGGGGGATATTTTTTTAGCCTCTTCAAACATGGCCAGGGATTTTTCCAGGTTCAGCTTTGGCTTAGACTGCACGTTGCAATCACCTTCTCCTTTTTTATATTCACCGTAAATATTCAGCCTATATCTCTAAGTACTTCCCAGCATTTAATGCTATGTATAGAGGTCCTCAAATATTTTACGCAAAGTCGGATTCTCTCGCATAATGTGCAGGGATATCTCGGCATGATCCCGGGTATATCCGTTACCGATAATCATGTTGACATCTTTGCCGACTCCTTCTGCACCAAGTGCGGCAGCGGTAAAGCTGGTTGCCATACTAAAGTAGTAGACGATTCCACCGTCGCGGGTAGCCAGAATAGATGAAAGCTCAGTATTTTGTATATTAACACAGTTTATAGTCACATCGGCCAGAGTTCCGCCTGTAGCTTCTTCAACCTGTTTCATTACCCCCAGGGCATCTGCGGCATCCGCCATCAGGACCACATCGCAAAGACCGGTAGATTCTGCCCGCTTTTTGCTCGCCTCCCGCGGGGCGATACCAATCACCTGGCCTGTTACCCCCGCTCTTTTTCTAGCTTCATGCAGGCAGAGCAAGCCTGACTTTCCCCCGGCGCCGATGATAACAACCTTATCGCCGGGCCTGACCAGCTTGGCAGTCTGGGCTGCGGCACCGGCCACATCAAGCACCGCCAGGGACAGGGTTTGCGGCAAATCATCAGGTAAAACGGCATAGATACCGCTTTCAAAAAGAACTGCCTGGCCTTCAATTTCAACCTGATCAATATCTTTATGGATTTTTTTGATCTTATCAATACGCAGCGGGGTCAGGGAAAGGGAAACCAGGGTAGCGAGTCTCTGGCCAGTTTTTAAATTTCTTTCTTCAGCCAGGGCGGGACCGATTTTTTCAATTTTCCCGGTCAGCATTCCCCCGGAACCGGTAGTCGGGTTATGGTGCTTACCCCGTTCCTTCACAATTCCAGTCATTATCTCGGCAATGCGTTTTTCATCGCCGCCTGCTTCCTCTTCAATCTGGGTAAAGCTGGCTGAATCAATGTTCAAAACTTCAACATCAATTAATATCTCATTATCGTAAATCTCCATATCATTGTCGATTTTCCAGGCCGGTTGCGGCAGCAGGCCTTTCGGTTCCAGTACACGGTGAGTTCCATAGGGACATCCTTTGCTCATCAGTTCATACCTCCATGATTTCTTTATATAAACTTAAATTCGCCGAGATGGCAATAAATCCTCTGCTTTTTGTGGAGCTTTTATCAAGCAGGTAGGATAATTATTTCCGTTGTCGAATATACTTGAAGTATAACAAACTAGTGTTTAAGGCAGGTGGAAAATTTGAGCCCATTAGACGAATTATTGCAGCAATGGCAGAACAACCCCGAATTTATGAGCTCTGTTACCAGGTGGGAAGTGGTGCCGGCCGTGGAAGGCTCTTATCGTGATATTCCTGAAGAGCTTGATCCCCGGATTCGCGAAGCCCTGGTCACACGGGGAATAAAAAAACTCTACAGTCATCAGGCAGCAGCGGTAGAAGCAGTTAGCAGGGGCAACCACACCGTTATTGTTACCCCTACCGCCTCGGGAAAAACTCTTTGCTATAACCTGCCCGTAGTCGGAGCAATGATTAAAAATCCTGCCAGCCGTGCTCTTTACCTGTTTCCAACCAAGGCTTTAGCCCAGGACCAGGTAGCTGAGCTTCGCGATTTAACCTCCGGACTTGACCGGAAAATAAACTGCCACACCTATGACGGGGATACAGAACCCGGCCTGCGCCGGGGCATCAGGCACAGCGGGCATATTGTTGTTACCAATCCCGATATGCTCCATTCAGCTATTTTGCCCCATCACACCAAGTGGGTGCAGCTTTTCCAGAACCTTGAATATATCGTCATAGACGAAATGCATCAGTACCGCGGTGTTTTCGGCAGCCATGTCGCCAATGTAATCCGCCGCCTGAAGAGAATCTGTGCTTTTTACGGTTCCTCACCTCGTTTTATTCTCTGCTCAGCAACTATTGCCAACCCTGGCGAACTGGCCGAAACCCTGATTGAAGAAAAGCCCGAAATAATAACCGAGAACGGTGCTCCCCGGGCAGAAAAACACTTTATCCTCTATAATCCTCCCATGGTCAACCCGGAACTGGGTCTGCGGCGCAGCTCACTGCTCGAAGCCAACAGGGTTGCTTCCAGCCTGATCAAAAGCGATATTCAAACCATAATATTTACCCGCAGCCGCCTGGGGGTAGAAGTATTATTAACTTACCTGAAACAAAACATGAAGATTAGACCCGGTGAAGACAGCGGGATCAGGGGTTACCGCGGAGGTTACCTACCCAAAGAGCGCAGGGCTATTGAAGATGGGCTGCGCAGGGGCAAGGTAAAAGGAGTGGTCAGCACCAATGCCCTGGAACTGGGCATCGACATTGGAGCCCTTGATGCCTGTATTATAACCGGCTATCCCGGCAGCATTGCCAGCACCTGGCAGCAGGCCGGGCGTTCCGGGCGGCGCAGCGGTACTTCCATGGCCATGCTGGTAGCAAACAGCGAACCGCTGAACCAGTACATTGTATCCAACCCTGATTATTTCTTTGGGCGGACACCGGAAAGAGCCCTGGCTGACCCCGATAATATGATTATTCTCACCAATCATGTCCGCTGTGCCTCTTTTGAACTACCTTTTAACCATGATGATAAGTTCGGACGGTCTGATATAGGAGAACTGCTGAAGTTTCTAGAGGATGAAAATGTTCTCTACAGCAATGACGGCCGCTATCACTGGATGGAAGATACTTACCCGGCCGAAGAAGTGAGCCTGCGCAGCGCTACCAGGGAAAACGTGGTAATCATCGACACAACCAATCCTTCACCGGTAGTGATAGGTGAGGTCGATCGATTCAGTGCTCCGATGTTGGTTCACGAAGAAGCGATCTACATGCACGCCGGGCGTCAGTTCCAGGTTGAAAAGCTTGACTTTGCCGAAAAAAAGGCTTATGTCCGCCAGGTGGACGTTAATTACTTCACGGATGCCAACTTGTCCGTTGACTTAAAAATTCTTGATACCTTTGAAGAACTAAACGGCCCGGTTAATTTGGCCTGGGGTGATGTTCGCATAAATGCCCTGGTCTCTATGTTTAAAAAAATCCGTTTCAATACACATGAAAACCTGGGTTCAGGCCCGGTAGACCTGCCTGAAACCGAAATGCACACCACCGCTTTCTGGCTGGCTTTTCCTCCCGATTCACTTGGATCAATGCCTCTTTCGGCTATCCAGGCCGGGTTGATTAGCCTGGCTAACCTGGTGCCGCAGGTAGCGTCACTACAGATGATGTGCGACCCCCGGGACCTGCGTGCAGTCAGCCAGGTAAAGGCACCCTTTACCGAGCTGCCAACGCTCTACTTGTACGATAACTTTCCCGGAGGGGTAGGTTACAGCCAGGAGATGTATCGCATCTACCGTGATATTATGCAGGCTGTCCGTAAAGTTATTACTGACTGTCATTGCGTTGAAGGCTGCCCATCCTGCATCGGCCCGGTGCTACAGGAAGGGGAAACCGGTAAAAAGCCGGCTTTGCAGCTGCTTGAGGTGATCCTGAAATGAAACGAAATATGAAATCCAGGCTAAACGAGCTGCGCCGAAGCGGGGAAGTGCAAACAGGAAGCCAGCTTGCAGGAAAATTTAAAAAACTTGATCATCAGGATCCATTTACCGACCTGCCGGGTCGGGGCAGGATAGAAGCCACTCCTTTCGGTCCCTGTTACCTGCGTGAGATAAGCTTTCCTCTTGATCACAGGCATGGTGGCATGGATTTATCCGGTATTCTTTCCTGCCATGGCAAAGATTTATCCCTGCCTGCCCGGGACCGTACTTTTGAGAGTTTCAACCCGGAAAAGTCGCTTTTTCTCGATACTGAAACAACCGGCCTGGCGGGAGGAACAGGGTCCTGGGCATTCCTGATCGGCCTGGGCTGGATCGAAAGCAGTTCTTTCCTATTAAGACAATATTTTTTACGCCGCCCTGCTGAAGAAAGGGCAATTTTAAACCATTTTGCCGAAACAGCCAGCCGCTTTTCAACCCTGGTTACTTTCAACGGCAAGCTTTTCGACCTGCCCCTGCTTCATACCCGCCAGATCCTGGCCGGGTTTGAAAAGACTTCACCACAACTGCATCTCGACCTGCTGCAGTGCGCGCGTCAGCTCTGGAGAAAAAGGCTTCCTTCCCGCTCGCTACGCTCTATTGAAGAATCGCTGCTGGGCTTGGAAAGATATGATGATATTCCAGGCGAAGAAATACCGGCAGTATACTTTGATTACCTGCGCCGCGGCAAAACTGAACTGTTAAAAAAAGTTTTTCATCACAATACTCTGGATATACTTTCCATGGTAACCCTTTTAGAAAGAGTATCTTCTTTGGCAGCTGACCGTAATATTGAACACCCGGCTGAAGCACTTTCCATGGGCTGCCTTTGTCTGGAATCGGGAAGAACTGAGGAAGGAATTAGCTTTCTCCGGGAAGCAGCCGGCAGTAATCACAGCCAACTGGCTGAAGAAGCAGCCCTGGAACTGGCTCTCCATCATAAAAGGGAGGGGCGGTGGACGGACGCCGCAGCAATCTGGCTGGAGCTGGTCAATAATAAAGCTGCCGGAGCGGCTGCTTATGTTGAATTGGCCAAGTATTATGAACACCGCTGCAGCAGATTTGCAGAAGCGCTGAACCTTACTGAAAAGGCGCTTGAATTCGCCATGGAAAAACCAGAACTGCCGGATAGCAGCGAATTCAGTTTAAAAGCTTTAAGGCACCGCCGCAGCAGACTAATAAGACGTTCAGAACATTTATACATTCAGAACAGCACTCCACACTAAGTATCCGTCTGATTAAACATATTTTTATTCTTTTCTCAGGAGGAACAGAAGCTCTTCAGCGCTTTTACTGTCTTCAGGTAGTTTCAGGTGCCGCCATGTCTCCCCGGCAGCAGCATAGCCATCTATTATCACTACCTGGTGATCCTCAATCCAATCTATAAAATCATACAGCGTAAACAGGTGGATATTAGGCGTATCGTACCAGTAATAAGGAAGAGCCTCGGTAACAGGCATACGTTCGGTCTCGAGCAATTTTTCAACCACACCACTGGAATTAAAGTTAGGAAAGCTGACAAAACAGGCATCTCCGATACGCAGCATTTCCTCAAGGACAAGCATCGGCCTGGTCAATACCTGCAGGGTCTTTTCAAGAATTACATAATCAAAAGATTTAGTTCTAAATTCTGGTAGCCCCCGGTTAAGATCACCCTGGTACACATCGACTCCGTTTTGAAAGGCAGCAGATACCTGGTCATGATCAGCTTCCACGGCCTGCCCGCGTACCTGTTTTTTTTCTATAAGTCGGGCTAAGAGCTCTCCATTACCGCAGCCCAGATCGAGAACTGAAGAACCGGGCTCAACCAGGCTGAAAATCAGTCTGTGATCCCAACGTTTACTGCTGATCATAAGTTATCATCACACCTTTTTTAGAAATGATTCCAACAAGGGCGTTGTCTGCTCTGATTCCAGCAAAAAAGCATCATGGCCGTAGCCTGAAGGAATCTCAATAAATGATACCGGCTGCTCGTTGGCCAGCATTGCTTTTGCGATAGCCCTTGTGTCTTTAGAGGGATAGAGCCAGTCCGAGCTGTAGGCGATTAAGAGCAGCCGGGCCTGAATAGCTGAACAGGCTGAAGCCAGATCACCGCCCACCGCACCGGCTGCGTCAAAATAGTCCATGGCCCTGGTCAGGTAAAGATAGCTGTTGGCATCAAAGCGCTGCACGAAGGACCGCCCCTGGTGTTCAAGGTAACTCTCCACAGAAAACTCACTGTTTAAGCGGTAACAGGGGCGGGAGCCGTTCTGAAAGCGGCGGCCGAATTTACCTTCCATTGAACTATTTGATAAATAGGTAATATGACCAAGCATTCTCGCCACTTCCAGGCCGCTGGCAGGAGGCTTGGACCCATAGTAGCTGCCGCCCTGAAAACAGGGATCATTCATGATCGCTTGCCTGCCTACAGCATTAAACGCCAGCCCCTGCGCTCCCAGGCGGGCAGAGGCAGCCAGAATAATAGCCGAGCGGATCCTATCCGGGTAGTTTATAGCCCAGGCCAGCGCCTGCTGTCCGCCCAGCGATCCACCTGCAACCGCCCGCAGTTGTTTAATACCCAGGTAATCCTGCAAACGCACCTGGAGGCGAACGGAATCTTCAACAGTAACCACGGGAAAATCAAGAGCATAAGGTTTTCCTGATCGCGGGCCATTCTCCCAGGGGCCGGTTGTCCCGTAACAACTGCCAAGAATATTGGCACAAACTACGTAGTAACGACTGGTATCAAAAGCTTTCCCAGGACCGATCATCTGATCCCACCATCCCGGACGATCGCCGCGCCAGGGACGGTTATCCTTTTCCCAATCGGCATCCCAGCCTGCTGCATGTGCATCGCCGGAAAGGGCGTGAATTATAAAGATGGCATTATCTTTTGCTTTATTAAGGGCTCCGTAAGTTTCATATTCAACCGTAACCGGATAGAAATTGCTACCGCAATCCAGTGGCAGGGGATTATCCCTGTCTGCCAGGATTACCTTTTTCGGCCTGGTCCAACCAACAGAATATGGCGAATCCGGCCCGTCATAACCGCTTTTATTCTCCAGCGAGGCATTGAGTGGATCTGTCATCTATATTTCCTCCCTGTCGGTATCAGATAAACCCTGGCTGGCAGCAATTGCTTGATCAAGATCTGCAATAATATCGGCCGCATCCTCCAGCCCTACGGAAAGCCTGATGTAATCCTCTGTCACTCCTGAGCTGAGCTGATCCTCAGCTGAAAGCTGCTGGTGGGTGGTCGAGGCAGGATGAATAACCAGGCTTTTGGCATCACCAATGTTAGCCAGGTGTGATATAAGCTTAACACTATTAATCAGCCGCTTTCCGGCTTCTAAACCGCCCCTGATACCAAAACCGATAATCGCTCCCTGGCCGGAAGGCATTAAGTCACGGGCATAGCTATAATCCGGATGGCTTTCCAACCCGGGATAATTAACCCAGTTTACAGCAGGATGCTGCTCCAACCACTTAGCCACAGACAGGGCGTTTTCAGTATGCCTGGCCATACGCAGAGGCAAAGTTTCAATCCCCTGGAGAATAAGGAAAGCATTAAATGGTGACAGGCAGGGTCCGAGATCTCTTAAAAGCTGAACTCTGGCCTTGACCGTAAAAGCAATGCCTTTCCCTTCACCGGCATCGCGGGCAAAGGAATCCCAGTAGCTGATACCGTGATAGGAAGGATCCGGATCGGTTAATTCGGGAAACTTTCCGTTATTCCAGGGAAAAGTGCCTTTTTCTATAATAGCTCCCCCTATAGAGGTGCCGTGTCCCCCCAGGTACTTGGTCAGGGAGTGGATAACCAGGTCAGCGCCATGTTCAAAGGGACGTAGCAGGTAAGGAGTCGTAACCGTGCTGTCAACAATCAGCGGAATATCGTTAGCCCCGGCAATCTCGCTAATTTTATCCAAGCGGGCAACCCTGTTTTTTGGGTTACCGATAGTTTCTATGTAGAGGGCCCTGGTTTGGTCATCAATGGCCCTGGCAAAATTTTCAGGGTCACCGGGATCTACAAAACGGACCTCCAGGCCGAAACGAGGCAAAGTATAGGCAAACAGGTTATAAGTGCCACCATAGAGATGATTGCTACTCACAATGTTATGGCCAACCCTGGTCAGGTTAAAAATAGCCAGGGAGATTGCCGCCTGCCCCGAGGATAGCGCCAGGGCGGCGCTACCCCCTTCCAGTTCGGCCAGGCGCTGCTCCAGCACATCAACTGTCGGGTTCATGATCCGGGAATAAATATTGCCGAATTCTTTTAAACCGAAAAGGTTGGCAGCATGCTCAACTGAATTAAAGGTGTATGATGAAGTCTGATAGATCGGTACAGCTCTTGAATTTGTTGTCGGGTCGGGCTGCTGCCCGGCATGTAAAGATTGCGTATTAAATTTATAGGTCACTATATGTTCCTCCCATTTTATTAATAATTTTGAGTA
Organism: Syntrophomonadaceae bacterium; assembly: GCA_003566935.1. Taxonomy (GTDB): domain Bacteria; phylum Bacillota; class Dethiobacteria; order DTU022; family DTU022; genus T3SED10-7. The sequence goes on from PXBM01000213.1 coordinate 9,815, forward strand.
ACTACTTTGTCATTTTTTTGCTACTGTTTCCTGTTAAAGAAAACTACTACTCTCGCTGATCGCTTCAGTTTTCTTAAGCAGACTGGGCAGTATCAAACACTGTTGACTGATTAGTTACGCTGAATACTAAACAAGAGGAACACATGGCAGATAAACCACCGCGGTTGGTGAAGCGGTAAGGTGAGATTTGAAAGAGGATATACCTGGAACAGTAAACTGAGACCGCTGCATATATCGATGCTAATCTTATTACCTCTGTAAACATGTTAACTGCCCCTTTAGATAGCTTTCCTATCTTCTTACTATCAATTATAAATACAATAATACTTCCTGGGAATTCGTTTGTCAAGGACATGATTATAAAAACGGGGAAAAAGATGCTGCAGGGATTTACTCGCCGGGCTTATACTTCCACCCGACCTCATCTTTTAGCTTTTTATCTACATCCTGCTCTTCCAGGTACCTGAGCAGGCAGTCAAATGTTTCATTACTTAAATCGTGCTCCATCAGGCAGGCGTCCTGTTCAGCCGCTTCCGGAGAAACCTCTAAAACCTGGGTAAGAAATCCATAAATAACCTTATGGCGATGGCGGATATTGAGGGCATAACGCTTTCCCTCGGCAGTTAATTCCACAGGACCGTAGCGGTCCTGAACTATTAACCCTTTTTCCTTAAGTAGTGTCAAAGCCTGGATTACACTGGGTTTGGCAATATCCAGGCGATCTGCAATATCTGTAACGCGAGCCGTATTTTTTTCCTGGATCAAGTTAAGTATTACTTCAAGATAATCCTGCAAAGATGAGGTAACCGGCATTGAATGACGCAACAGGAATCACTTCCTTCTTCCAGATTTCCATACCATATACAGAAGCGTTTATTCAGCAATACTTTAAATTTAGTAACTTCCCAGCCTAAATCGCTATGTGCCGCCTAACTCGCTCAAGAAAATTGAAGCGAGCGTCGTTTTCTTAAGCAAGCTGGGCAGCTTATAAATTTAACTGACTTAAATATATCGTCATTAGCAAGCACTGTCAACTTTTTGGTTTTATACCCATTAATTGCTCCAAGCAGCACTGACTGCTCTCCTACCGTAAAACATCGCCAGTAAAGCGGTTAAAGCTGCGACATAGAAAGGAAATAGATTAATGTACTGCCATATCAAACCACCAAGCGGAGGCACCAGGCCGGCCCCCAGGGAATAAAAAGCAAAAAAGCTGCCAATGGCCCGACCGCGCTTTTCCGGTTGAGAACCTTCTGCTACCAGGGCAAGCATCCCCTGAAAGGAGAAGCCAAATCCTGTTCCAAAAATAAAAAGTGCCAGAAACAAGCCACCTGAAATATTAATTATCGAAGCAAGAATTAGTGCTAAGGCCATTAAGAGTTGGCCCACTGCACAAGCCCGGCAATCTTTTCCGATCAAATCCCTCAGCCTTCGGGGCCAGAGCATTTGCATGACAATTGCAGTAAGAGCAAAAGTAGCAAATAACATCCCGGTCTGAGCGTGATCCAGGCCAATTAATTCAGCTCTTGTCGGAAGAAATGCAGCCAGGGTTCCG
>PXBM01000047.1 GCA_003566935.1 Syntrophomonadaceae bacterium
GCTGGAGACGGCGCTGCACCCGAGGGGCTCCGGCAGGTTGCGTTCGCTGAGCTCGCCGAGACCACCATTCCCCTGCCTGAACTCGAACGCCCGATCGAGCCGTGGCATACCCAGTCGATCATTTACACCTCGGGCACCACGGGACCGTCCAAGGGCGTGCTTTCGTCCTATCTGCATATGTATACCAACCCAGGACCGGAAGCATGGCCCATGGTCACCGGCGAAGATCGGTTCCTCGTGAACATGCCCATGTTCCACATTGGCGGCATGGGCCTCTGCTTTGCGATGCTCGCACGCGGTGGGTCGATAGCCATGATGGAGAATTTCTCTACGGCGACATTCTGGGATGTGGTTGCACGCACCCGTTGTACGGCGATCTTCCTGCTTGGCGCGATGGCCACTTTCCTACTAAAGGAAGCACCGCACCCGGCGGAACGCGCCCACCAGGTACGGTTTGCCTTCATGGTGCCTCTGACCGGAAACCACCGCGAGGTCGCCGAGCGGTTTGGTATCGATATCTACACCATCTTCAATATGACCGAGGTCTCGACCCCCATCGTTTCCGAGGCCAATCCGCCCAAGGCAGGTACCTGCGGCAAGGCGCGGCCGGGCGTGGATGTCCGTCTCGTAGATGGAAATGACTGCGAGGTGCCTGTGGGCAGTGTCGGTGAAATGATTATCCGGACAGAGCGGCCCTGGGCGATGAACCATGGTTACTACAAGAACCCTGAAGCAACGGCAGCGGCCTGGCGCAACGGCTGGTTTCATACTGGAGATGCGTTCCGCCAAGACGAAGATGGCTATTTTTATTTCGTGGATAGAGTCAAGGACGCCATCCGGCGACGGGGCGAAAACATCTCCTCGTTCGAGGTTGAGGCTGAAGTCATCGCACACCCGGATATCCAGGATGCAGCAGCAGTCGGTGTTCCGAGCGAGTTCAGCGAGGACGAGGTGCTTGTTGCAGTAGCGCCACGCCCGGGCGCCAGTATCGACCCTGCTGACCTGATCACTAGACTCGCCGAACGAATGCCGCATTTCATGGTACCGAGATACGTGCGCATACTCGAAGAACTCCCCAAGACACCGACCGCCAAAGTCCGCAAACACATCCTGCGTGAAGAGGGGGTCACAGGCGACACCTGGGACCGGGAGGCCGCCGGCATTCGCCTCCGTAGGGAACGTGTTTAGCTTACAACGGGCAACAATTACGAATTTTTGTACATGCACTTTCAGACTACATGCTGCAATTTTTCCAGGGGGAGACTTTCAATGAAGACATCAACGTTGCGTTGCGGGAGCTTGGCATCGGCGACTGGCGCAAGCGTTGCGCTGGCAGTGTCCGCCGCACTCGCGAATTCTTCGGCGGTCGCACAAGAACAGCGCGCACTTGAAGAGATCCTGGTGACAGCCACCCGTGTGGCGGCACGACTCGAGGATATTCCGGCGCCAATATCGGCGGTGTTCAGCGACGATATCTCGGTGGGCGGTATAGGCGATATCGGCGACCTGCAGTATGCCATCCCGAATTTGTCCGTGGGGCAACAGTTTGGTGTCAATCGAACCTTTATTCGTGGCATTGGCATGACCAGCATTGAGCTGGGTGCAGATGGTGCGGTGGCGTTCCACCAGGACGGTGCGTTGATCGCGCGCCCCGCAGCCCAGCTCAGCACGTATTTTGATCTTGAGCGGGTCGAAGTATTGCGGGGCCCGCAGGGCACGCTGTATGGCCGCGGCGCAACCGCTGGGGCGGTTAATGTCATCACCCGCAAACCGGGGAATGAGTTCGAGGGCAATGTGGATCTTACGGTCGGAAATTACGGCCTGTACGCCTTCGACGGCGGTGTAGGCGGCCCCGTCAGCGACGCTCTGTTCTTCCGCGTTGCCGGAAGGGTTGAAGAGCGTGATGGTTACGGCACCAATCTTTTCACCGGCAGCGATGTCAACGATCGCAGCTTCTATGCGGCCCGTGCGACCCTTCTGTACGTACCGACAGACGATCTCGAGATAACGCTTACGACAGATTTCATGCGCGAAGACGACAGTAATTACGCGTTCAGTTTCTTCGGCCCAACCACCATTGATCCCGTATTCGGCCAGCTCTTCGGAGGGCGTACGATATTTGATGTAGACCCCGATCCGCGACCCTGGGATATCAACGCCGATGTCGACCCCGTCAATAACCGGCGCGGCACTGGCGTAACACTTAACGTGGATTGGAGTAGCGGGGATTGGAATCTTCAATCGATTACCGCTTACCGGAATTTCGAACGCACGAATGTCGCGGACCTGGATTCCACAGACTTCAATGCCTTCGGCAGGATTACCTACAATGAAAAGAGCGAGACCATAGGACAGGAATTGCTGCTCGGATATACCCAGCAACGTTGGGAGATGCTGGCGGGCGCGATGTATTTTCGCGAGGAGCTGTTCGCGTCCACGCTTGTTCCTACCACGAATATAGAGTTCATCATCCCCGGTGCACCGCCCGATGGTGTGTTCAATCAAC
>PXBM01000199.1 GCA_003566935.1 Syntrophomonadaceae bacterium
CTGCCTGCTGCATGTAGTAAATGGGAACCATGGCACCGTGATCCAGGCTGCTCCCCCCGCGAAGCAAAGGATCTTTATCGGCAAGCAGTAGCGGCTGCAAGTGGCCTTTAGCAGACTCTTCCACGATAAGGTCAACCAGTTCCCTGTCAGTTTTCAACGACACATTAATATCAGGAAAACCAAACTGGCCAAAGTTTCCCTTTAATTCGCTGCCGGTCTGAATAGCCGGGCCTTCCGTCACTATTCTTCCGTGTGGGGTTATTACCAGTAGAATTTCAGGCGCTGCTTCTTTCATTTGCCTGCTTAGTTCTTTCATCCCATTAACAGTTTTTTCGGCTTCGTCAAGCCTGTCCCTGCCGATTTCAGGAATAATAATAGGGGGATGGGGAGCCAAACCAATCATAGTAAGCATTAAAATCACCTGCCTTCAGCCCGCCTGAGCTCAAACGATGACCTAATTCAGGCCGTCTGAGCTTCGGCCGCTAATTCTTTTACAATCCTATAAATTAAATTATAACAAAACGTAAAGTCATAAACAATTGTTCCATAGCTTGACAGCTTTATATAAATAGCCTAATCTATTTATATATTGCAGGCATATTGAAGACAGATTGAATAGAAGGAGCCGCAAAATGAGTGCCGAGTATCGCGATGCCGAAAAATTTACCGCGGCAATCCAGGCAATATTCCCCAAACTGATGCATTACCTGAACGCTGAAGAAAGCCGCGAATTGACCGGCCTGGGCATTACACCCAGCCAGATCAATGCTTTGCTGGTTTTATATTTCCACGATGACCTGACTATGGGCAAGCTGAGCCAGGAAATATACCTGGCTGAAAGTGCCGCCACACGCCTGGTCAACCGGCTGGTTAATTTAAACCTGGTTAAAAGGCGCGGTGATGAAAATGACCGTCGTATTGTGCGCGTAGCTCTGACCTCTTACGGCAGGCAGCTCTCACGCCTGGTTTTTGAAAGACGATCACACCGTTTTAACAACCTGGCACAACGCCTGGACGAAACTGAAAGGGTAAGCCTGGTAGTTTCTTTGCAGGCAGTAATGCGGGTTTTTGAAGACTCAGAGGACACAGCAGGCCCAATTAATTATTTAAAAGACTCTGAAACAGAATAAATGACACTTCGCTGAAAGCGAGGCCCGATCATTGGCATCCCAGGCTGAAAACCCTGCAAAAACAGAATCACTCTGGTCAATTTTGCTCACATTTTTCAAGGTGGGCGCTTTTACTTTTGGTGGCGGTTACGCTATCCTGCCCGTGATCCAGCAGGAAGTAGTGGAAAATAAAAAATGGGTCAGCCAGAGAGATTTTGCCGATATTTTAATTATTACCCAGGGAATGCCCGGGCAACTGGCTCTAAACAGTGCTATTCAAATCGGAATTCGCCTGCGCGGTACTGCCGGTGGACTTGTCGGCGCTCTCGGTGTTACAGCTCCTTCCGTTATTATTCTTTTGATCATTGCCGCTTTTATCTATCCCGTGGTAAGACATAATGAATATGTCCAGGCTGTTTTTTATGGACTCAGGCCCGCTGTCGTCGCCCTGATTGCTGCTGCTGCCATTAAAATGGGCCGCGAAATACTGCAGGGCTGGAGTGCAGTCCTCCTATGTGCAATCCTGCTGATAATTGCTATTGTTTCGCAGGTTCATCCTATTTTAATCCTGCTTATTGGCGGGCTGGTCGGACTAATCCTCGGCAGGAGGAATTTTTTATCATGATATCAATTTTGCTCTCATTATACTGGTCATTTTTAAAAGTCGGGCTTTTCACCGTTGGCGGCGGTTATGCTATGATTCCGCTAATGGAAGCCGAGGGGATCAAAGTTCACGGCTGGCTTACCCCCTCAGAATTTCTTGATATTATCGCGGTAGCCGAAATGACACCCGGTCCGATCTCAATTAATGCAGCAACTTTCATCGGTTACACCCTGGCCGGTGTAACAGGTTCACTAATTGCCACCCTGGGCGTAATTACCCCTTCCCTTGTTTTACTTACCCTGCTGTCAAAAGTCCTGCTGCAAGTTGTCCGCAACCCGGGTGCAGAAAATTTCATAAGCGGCCTTCGCTCCGGGCTAATCGCCTTAATCCTTCTTGCATCATTCACGTTGGGCCAGACAGCAATTATTGATGTTCCGACAGCCATGATCTTTGCCGCTCTTTTAATCGGCAGCCTGGTCCGCCGGGTCAGTCCCCTCTACTTTATAGCTGCAGGGGCAATTTTGGGGCTGCTGCTATATCCTTATTAATCACTTACACCATACTATTATTAAAAAAGATATCTGCCCGGTTAGATTTAATTGCAACTGGCCTGCTCAATAGAACTGCACTCACTGAAATAGTGATTCACCGCGCACTATAGCCCTGCAAGCATTAAATATGTTATAATGCTAATGATAAATAAATAATATACTCCGAGCCTTTACACCTACTGCCGGTATGGCTATGGTGGAAGGCCTGGGTTGGGGGAGAAATCCCCCCGCCTCCCGTAATTGGAAAGGAGACCAGGGCCATTAAGCCGCACTTTCCTACTTCCGGAGGTGCGGTTTTTGTATTGCCTGCTCATAAACAAAAATCTTGGCTTTTACTTGAGCCGGGCTGAACTAATAATATTGCTTATGGCGCTGTTTATAAAAATGTTAACATTGAGGTGTATAAATGAAATTAATGCGGGTCACCGCCCCTGAAGATGTATTGAAAATAATCGACGATAATTTCACGGCCCTTGAAAGCGTGGAACTGCCCCTTGAAAAGGCAGGCGGAAGCCGCATCTCGGAGCCTATCATTTCACCGGAAGATGTCCCCGGTTTCGATCGTTCTACCGTAGACGGCTTTGCTGTTGCTGCCCGTGAAGCCTTTGGCGCCTCAGAAAGCATCCCCGCCATGCTGGAATCTGTCGGTGAAGTACTTATGGGTCAAGCCGCCCCCCCAATTAAAAAAGGCCAGTGCTGCCAGGTTCATACCGGTGGAATGCTTCCTGAAGGCGCCGACGCTGTTGTCATGGTTGAAGATACTGATGTTACCGGAAACATGATCCAGATTTTCCGCCAGGTTGCTCCCGCTGAAAACGTTATCCACCGGGGCGAAGATTTAAAAAAGGGGGATACAGCCCTTGAAAAAGGTCACCGGCTACGGGCTCCTGAAATAGGAATGCTGGCTTCCCTGGGCATTACTAAAGTTAAAGCTCACCGCCGTCCCCTGGTTGGTTTTTTCTCAAGCGGCGATGAACTGGTTGACTATCATAACACGACCCTGGAAACGGGAAAAATCAGAGACAGCAATGCACCGGCCCTGCTTTACCTGGCCGGACAGTGTGGTGCTGATGTTAAATACGGCGGGATATTACCCGACAAGTTCGATGTATTCCTTGAAAAAAGCAGGGAAATGCTTGAAGAAGCCGATCTTTTGGTATTTTCCGGCGGCAGTTCCGTCGGCAGTCGCGATTACACCGCCCTTACCATGAAGGAATTGGGCAAACCGGGCCTGCTGGTCGAAGGCATTTCTATTCAGCCCGGAAAACCGACCCTGCTTGCTAATTGTCAAGGAAAACCGGTCCTGGGCCTGCCGGGTCATCCCGTGTCAGCTCTGAATATTTTTGCCATATTCGGCCGGGCAATTATTGAAAAACTTTCCGGACAGGTTGGTGCTATCTATCAACCCTCTGTAAAGGCTATCCTGGCCCGGAATATCTCATCACGATCAGGAAGAACAGACTATATCATGGTTAAACTTAACAAATCTGAAGAAGGCTTGATAGCAGTTCCCGTTTTCGGTCGCTCAGGCATGCTGCGCACCCTGTCAGAGGCAGATGGCCTGCTGGAGGTACCGACCGAAAAAGAAGGTTTAAGTTCTGGTGAAATGATTGAAGTGAAAATTTGGGAGTGAAATGATTGCGTAAAGTATATTTAAGCAATACACCCAGGCAGGAAGCGCTTGAACTATTCCAGTCGAAAACGGGGATAAAAAGGCGCACAGAAGAAATTGCCGTTAAAGAGGCTGAAGGCCGTATTACTGCCGAGCCGGTTTTTGCCCGGCTTTCAATGCCCGGTTATCATGCCGCGGCAATGGATGGTATCGCCGTAAAAGCAGATAATACATTTTCAGCATCAGACCAGAACCCTCTAAGCCTGGAAGCTGACCGGGGTTATTATCAGATCAATACCGGGGGAGCACTCCCCTCCGGCTGCGATGCGGTAATCAAAATTGAGGATATTCAAATTCTTGAAGACGGCTGCGCTGAAATTTTGGCCCCGGCCACACCATGGCAGCATGTCCGGGCCGTTGGCGAAGATGTGGTGGCCGGTGAATTAATTGTACCTTCCAGGCATAACCTGCGTCCCCCGGACCTGGGTGCCCTGCTGGCCGGCGGAGTTACCGAAATTACCGTCCTCGTCAGGCCAAAAATTGCTGTCATTCCCAGCGGTTCTGAAGTAATCGAAGTCGGCCGCGAAAGGCAAAAAGGCAGCGTGCCTGATTTTAACAGCACTGTCATTGCCGCTTACCTGCGCCAGTGGGGAGCTGAACCCGAGGTTTTACCAATCGTGCCGGACGACCTGGCGCAAATTATTGACGCCTTGGAAAAAGCGCTGGAAAAACACGACCTGGTTATAATCAACGCCGGTTCATCAGCCGGTGATAAAGACTATACTTACAGCGCCCTCGATCAGATCGGAGAAGTTTTCCTGCACGGGGTGGCAACCCGCCCCGGCAAACCAACCATTTTAGGGCAGGCCCTGGGCAAACCGGTGATCGGTCTGCCGGGTTATCCCGTGTCGGCTTACATGAGCCTGGAATGGTTCGTAAAACCTCTGGTTTACCAAAGCCTGGGCCAGCTTCCGCCAGAGCGTGAAAAACTTGAAGTAAAGCTGGGCCGCAGGGTCGTATCGGAAATCGGGGTTGAAGAATTTGTCCGTATGACCATCGGTCATGTTGACGGTCGCTACATAGCCAACCCCCTGACCCGGGGGGCCGGAGTAACCATGTCCCTGGTCCGGGCCGACGGTTTGCTTGTCATTCCGGCCAACTCACTTGGCCATGAACAGAATGAAACAGTGGAAGTAGAGTTATACCGGCCGGAGATTGAACTGCGCGGCAACCTGTTGGCTGCCGGCAGTCACGACTTGATTATTGATCTGCTGGGCACAGCCTTAAAAGAGCGGAATCCCCGGGTAAGCCTTTCTTCCGCCCACCTTGGCAGCATGGGCGGTATCGCTGCCATCGGCAGGGGACAGGCCCACCTGGCGGGCGTTCACCTGCTTGACCCGGAGACAAGGGAATATAACCGGGCATACATCCGGAAGATGCTGCCCGGACAGAAAGTTCACCTGGTCAACCTAGCCTACCGGATGCAGGGCTGGATTGTCCCGGTAGGCAACCCGGATGGGACAGCTAAAATAGAAGACCTGGCAGAAAAAAAATTAAGTTACATCAACCGCCAGAAGGGAGCCGGAACCAGGATTTTATTCGATCACCTTTTAGATGAAGCGAACCTGACACCGGATCAGATTTACGGTTATGAACGGGAAGAGCATACCCATCTAAATATTGCCGCCGCTGTTGCTGCCGGAACAGCCAGGGTCGGCCTGGGCATCCTGCCTGCAGCCAGGGCTTTCAACCTGGATTTTGTACCGCTGGCCGAAGAACGCTACGATCTCTTGATCAGTGACAGCTTCTATAACAGTCCTGAAGCCGCACTTCTTTTTGATATTATTAAGGATCCCGACTTCCAGAAACAGGTGGAAGAGCTGGGTGGATACAGCATGAGGGATGCCGGAAAAAACATTACTGTTAAATAGCGGGAAAGGAGTACACACCATGCCGCTTTTAGATACACATGGAAGAAAACATGATTACCTGAGAATATCGGTCACCGATCGCTGCAACCTGCGCTGTGTTTACTGCATGGGTGAAGACGGGATTGATCAGATCGCCCACCAGGACATCCTCAGTTATGAAGAAATAATCAGGGTAGTATCAGCTGGCGCCGAACTGGGCATTAGTAAAATCAGGATAACCGGAGGGGAGCCTCTCGTTCGCAAAGGCATTGTTGATTTGATCAAGCAAGTTGCCGCAATCCCCGGCATCAAAGACCTGGCCATGACTACCAACGGTATTCTGCTGCCCCGCTTTGCGGCTGATCTCAAAAAAGCCGGTTTAAACCGGGTTAATATCAGCCTGGATACTCTTAAAGCAGAAAAGTTTGAAAGCATAACCCGCTGCGGCAGGCTGCAGGATGTGTTAGACGGAATTGAAGCCGCCCTGGAACATGGTTTGCAGCCGGTTAAATTAAACACAGTTTTAATGAAAGGGATCAACGAGCAGGAAGTGCTTGACTTTCTAAAGTTAACCCTTGATAAACCAATACATGTCCGTTTTATAGAATATATGCCGATTGGAGATCACGATAAAGGCTACCGCGATCATTACCTGCCTTTAACCTATGTTGAAGAAGTTGCAGCAAATGCCGGCCTGTCTTTAACTCCCGAACCTTTACCCGGTGGCGCCGGTCCTGCTGAGAATTATACTATTCCTAACAGCCGGGGCTCCATCGGGCTGATTCACCCAATCAGCAAGCATTTTTGCGATACCTGTAACCGCCTGCGCCTGACTGCTGAAGGCAACCTGAAAGCCTGCCTCTACTGGCAGGACGAAAAACCGGTTAGGCCTGTGATAGATGACCAGGAAGCCCTGAAGAACCTGATTAAAGAGGTTTTGACCGGCAAACCGGTTGAGCACCAGATGGCTGCCGATGGCGCCTGCGGCTCAGTCCAGCCCGGGACAATGCGCGGTATGTCTAAAACAGGGGGCTAACAAATTAAGCTTCAGCATAGTAAACTGGAGGTGTTTTTTTGGCACCGGTAATTATTCACCTGGTTGCCGCTCAGTCGGAAACCGGTAAAACCACAATCATGGAAAAACTGCTCCCAGAGCTTAAACTGCATGGGCTGCGTGTAGCAGCCCTGAAAGGCAACCTGCAGCATTACGAACTTGATACCCCCGGCAAGGACAGTCAGCGCTTTGCCGATGCAGGAGCAGACATAGCCGGTCTCACCACTCCGGATAGTTTTTTCCTTTTTGGCCGTTCTGGCGATCAAGATAGCACCACTGCTGCTGCAGAAATACTTGACAGTTTCGACCTGGTGATGATTGAAGGCAATAAAAAAAGCAAAAATCCGAAAATCGAAGTGGTTCGCAGCGCAATTAACCCCGAACCGCTGCTCCCGGAGAACACTATTGCCGTAATCACCGACCGCAGGGATTTAGATCTTGAAGTGGCTGTTCTTGAACTGGGTGACAGCAAAGCCCTGGCCGAATTTATTATAAACCGCTATTTTTATCAAAAGGTTTCACATGAGAAAGAGCAAAGCAGAGACGCTTTAACCCATTTTGACCAATCCGGACGACCACGCATGGTAGACGTTTCTGAAAAAGAACAAACCACCCGTGAAGCTTATGCAAAAGGCGAAATAGCAATGGCCCCGGAAACATTGGACCGGATTATGGCCGGAACAATGGCCAAGGGAGACGTGCTTGGAGTGGCCCAGGTTGCCGCCGTAATGGCGGTCAAGGAAACCGGTCGCCTGATCCCCATGGCCCATCCTTTAGGAATTTCAGGCGTGGAAGTAGATTTTCAACCCGACCAGGACCAAAGCAAGATCGAAATCGGGGTTAGGGTCAGGTTAACCGGCCAAACCGGTGTGGAAATGGAAGCTTTAACCGGGGTTAGCATCGCTGCCCTAACTATATATGATATGTGTAAAGCTATCGATAAGAATATGGTTATTCAGAATATAAGGCTTGTTGAAAAGAAAGGGGGCCGCTCGGGCCATTACCGGCGCGAGAAATAATATGGCTGAAATAGTTGCAGTCTGCACCAGCCCTGAAAAGGGACAGCGCAAGAAGAATATCGGAGAAAGTAAACTTATTAAAAACATGGGCCTTCTTGATGATGCTCATGCAGGATTCGCCCATCGCCAGGTCAGCCTGCTGGCCGAAGAATCTATTGCCAAAATGACCGACCAGGGCCTGGATGTAGGTCCCGGGGATTTTGCCGAAAACCTGACTACCCGGGGTATTGACCTGGTTAACCTGCCTATAGGCTCCAGGCTGCAGGTTGGATCTAAAGCAATTATCAGGGTTACCCAGATCGGCAAGGAGTGCCATGATCGCTGTGCTATTTATCACCAGGCCGGCGATTGTGTTATGCCCCGCGAGGGCATCTTTGCCGAAGTGCTGCTCGAAGGACCGGTCAGGGTCGATGACCGGCTTAAGATTATAGATTCATATAAATTCGGTATAATCACTGCCAGTGACAAGGGCTCAAAAGGTGAGCGTGAAGACTTAAGCGGCCCGGCCATAAGCGAAATCCTGCTGCCCTGGGGTGATGTTATTGACCAGGTTATCGTTCCGGATGATCGCGCAGCCCTGGCAAAGGTTATGCGGGGTATGGTCGACAAAGGAGTCGACGCTATCTTTACCTCCGGCGGAACGGGACTGTCTCCCCGTGATGTAACCCCTGAAGCAACCCTTGATGTCATCGACCGCCAGGTTCCCGGGATTGGGGAAGCCATGCGCCGGGAAACAGCGACCGTAACAGCAAAATCAATGCTCTCCAGGGCAATTGCCGGCATCAGTGGTTCAACCCTGATCGTCAACCTGCCCGGCAGCCCGAAAGCAGTAACCGAGTGCCTGGCTGTCCTGACCCCGGTCCTCGACCATGCCCTGGAAACAGTCTGTGGCAAAGGCGGAGAGTGCGCGAGGTAAAACCTGGCATCCGGTAATAAAGAGAAGAAAGGATTTTTAGATATGAGCAAAACCCTGGTTTTGGCAGAAAAACCTTCGGTCGGTAAAGATTTAGCAAGGGTTTTAGGCTGCCGGAACAAGCAAAACGGTTCCTATGAAAATGAACGCTACATTATAACCTGGGCCCTGGGACATTTGGTAACGCTTGCTGATCCCGAGGCTTACGATGAAAAATATAAAAGCTGGCGCCTGGAGGACCTGCCAATTATGCCTAACCCTTTCAGGTTGGCAGTAATTAAAGGATCTGGAAAGCAGTTTGGCATAATTAAGAAATTAATGCACAGCGGGTCGGTAAAAGATATCGTCATCGCTACAGATGCAGGCCGCGAAGGCGAGCTGGTAGCCAGATGGACTATAGAGAAAACGGGAGTAAAAAAACCCTTAAAGCGGCTGTGGATCTCATCAGTAACAGATAAGGCTATTAAGGAAGGGTTCTCCAGCTTAAGAAACGGTAAAGATTATGAAAACCTTTACGCCTCAGCGGAAGCCAGGTCCGAGGCAGACTGGGTCGTGGGCATCAACGCCACAAGAGCCCTGACCTGCAAGTTCAACGCCCAGCTGTCCTGCGGCAGGGTCCAGACCCCCACGGTAGCCATCATTGCAACCAGGGAAAAGGAGATAAAAAGCTTCGAACCTAAATCCTATTTCGGCATTGCCGCCGAAACAAAGGACTTTACGCTAGTATGGCAGGATGAGAGATCCGGGCAGACGAGGACTTTCGATCAGGATAAGCGCGATCAAATATTAGCCGCGATCTCCGGTAAAGATGCCAGGGTAATTGAAATAAACAAGGCTTACAAGAAAAAGTACGCCCCCCGGCTTTACGACCTAACAGAGCTGCAGCGCGACGCAAACAGACTTTTCGATTTTTCGGCCAGGGAAACTTTAGCTATAATGCAGGGGCTGTACGAAAATCATAAGGTTCTCACTTACCCCCGCACAGACTCTCGTTATCTTTCCAGTGACGTGGTGGATACACTGAAAGACAGGATCCGGGCCTGCGCAGTAGGTCCGTACCGCACTATTGCCGGACCCGTTTTAAGAAAGCCAATCACCGCAAGTAAGACTTTCGTTGATGATAGCAAGGTATCAGACCACCATGCCATCATCCCCACAGAAGAACCGGCTTCACTGAATGCATTAAGTATTCGGGAAAAGAAAATCTACGACCTGGTGGTAAAACGCTTCCTGGCCGTATTATATCCTCCCTTTGAATATGAACAGACTACGATCAAAGCCAAACTTGGCAATGAAACATTTACAGCTCGGGGCAAGATTATCCTCATGGAAGGCTGGAAAAAAGCCTATGCCAGTGACTACGAAGATGATGAAGATGCGGAAGAAGAAGAGCGCCTGGCAGACCAGTCGCTTCCTGAAATAAACGAAGGTGAACAATTAAAAATTTCCGCTCTTAAAGAAACCTGGGGCGAGACCAAACCGCCACCCCGTTTCAACGAAGGAAGCCTGCTAAAGGCAATGGAAAGCCCGGCCAAGTACATGGCCGGTGAAGATAAAGCGTTAATCAAAAGCATTGGCAAATCTGGTGGGCTGGGCACAGTAGCCACCAGGGCTGATGTAATCGAAAAGCTTTTTAACAGTTTTCTCATAGAGCTAAAAGGTAAAGAAATCTATATTACCGCGAAGGGCAGACAACTGCTTGAACTGGTGCCGACTGAACTTAAATCTCCCGCCCTGACGGCAGAGTGGGAGTTAAAGCTGGAGGCTATTAGCAGGGGCGAACTCTCCAAGGAAAGCTATGTCGCGGAAATGAAAGATTACGCCAGGACTGTGGTAAATGAAATTAAGGGAAGCGATAAAACTTTCAAGCATGATAACTTAACCGGCAATAGATGCCCACAGTGCGACCAATACCTGCTTGAAGTAAAAGGCAAGAAGGGGAAAATGTTAGTCTGCCAGGACAGGGAGTGCGGCCACCGGGATATGGTGGCGAGAACTACGAATGCCCGCTGCCCCCAGTGCCGCAAGAAGCTGGAGCTGCGAGGCTCGGGAGACGGGCAGCTATTTACCTGCCGGTGCGGCTACCGGGAAAAACTGTCCACCTTCGAAGCGAGAAAGAAAAAGGAAGGGAAAAAAGTTTCCAAAAAAGAAGTCTCCAAATATATAAGGGAACAAAATAAAGAAGACGACCGGCCGATCAACACCGCCCTGGCCGATGCCCTGAAAGATCTGAAACCCGGGAAAAAATAAATCAAACAAAATGTCCCC
>PXBM01000046.1 GCA_003566935.1 Syntrophomonadaceae bacterium
CCCTGAACAAATGAGCGCTGAATATTTAATCGCGGGAACGGTAATCCTCATGGTTTTTCTGCTATTCATATTGTACCAACACCTTTTTGTATACAGGCCACTCATGGCCCTGGAAAAACATATCAAGCAAATTGATATTGAAGATAAAACCGGCTACAGGATTCCTGTCAATAAATGTGGGGAGTTTGCCATTCTCGGCAAAACAATAAATAGGTTGCTGGATAAAGTACATACCTACCTTAACAAGCTCGAAGAAAATGAAGAATCGCTAAGGGCTGCCAATAATGAACTCGAAACTATTTTAGGACAGTTGACAACTGCCGAAGAAGCACTCGATTACAGTGAAGAAAAATTGTATTACCTCAGTTATCATGACCAGTTAACCGGGCTGTATAATCGCTTTTTCTTTGAAGCCAGGTTGAGGCAGCTCAGCGAAAAACCGGAGTACCCGACTACGTTAATCTCAACCGATATTGACGGTCTCAAATTGATCAACGATACTATCGGGCAAAGCGCCGGCAACAGGCTGTTGAAAATATGTGCCAATATGGTATCTGAAGCTTTAAATGGCCAGGGAATACTGGCCCGGGTCGGAGGAGACGAATTTTCAGCTATCCTACCCATGGTCAGTAAAGAGGAAGGTGAAAAAATAGCCCGCCAAATTCGCTATCAGGTTAATCACTACAACAAAACCCATGCCAACCTGCCATTGAGCCTTTCAATTGGTGTGGCCACCACTGAAGATAGCAGTATCAGCTTGAAAAAACTTCTTAAATTAGCCGACGATCAGATGGTAAGAAATAAATTGCACCGTCACGGCAGCGCACGCAACAATGTAGTTCACAGCCTTGTTACAACCATGGGTGAACGTGACAACTTTTCCGGAGGTCACTCCAAGCGGCTGGAAAAAATGTGCCTGACTGTCGGTGAAAAAATGGGCCTTTCATCTCAACAGCTGGGTGATTTAGCCCTGTTGGCCCAGGTGCATGATCTTGGCAAAGTCGCAATACCGGATGCCGTACTATTTAAACCGGGACCCCTAACCGAAGAAGAGTGGCAAGTCATGAAGCAGCATTCTGAAAAGGGCTACCGCATTGCATCGTCATCAACCGAACTGGCTGCAGTAGCTGACCTAATCCTTCGTCATCACGAGCACTGGGACGGCAATGGCTACCCCCTGGGCTTAAAAGGAAATGAAATACCGGTTGAATGCCGTATCCTGGCTGTAGCTGACGCCTTTGACGTCATGACCAACGAAAGACCTTATAAAAAACCGGTCAGTGTAAAAGCGGCTCTGCAAGAAATCAGGGCCTGCTCCGGCAGTCAGTTCGATCCCGCGATTACAGAAAAGTTTATAAGCTTAATAGAATCAGGCCGCTTTAATAAAATTTAAATAACAGAGAGCAGTAAAATTCCTGCTATAGTGCCAAAAACAGCTCCGAATGTTCCGGAGTGGCCGCTCCCAGAATCCTGGGCACCCGGTATTAGTTCCCCGAAAATGATATAAAGCATTGCTCCCCCGGCAAAACCAAGTGAAAGTGATAAAACCACCGGTGAAATAGCGCCCAGGCTGGCACCAACAAATGCACCAAGCCCCATAGGCAGACCGGCCATAGCAGTATATACTAAAATCCAGCGAATCCTCATGCCACCTGCACAGAGTGGGCAGGCCATAGCTATCCCCTCGGGGATATTGTGGAGGGCAATAGTTACAGCCAGGGTAAAACCGAGTGCCGGCGAAGCTACATAACTTGCCCCAATGGCAATACCTTCGGGAAGATTATGCATAGCAATGCCGAATCCTAAAATAGTTCCAGTCCTAATAAAACGAGCCAGCTCTTCTGTAGTTTCAAAAAAATGCACATGAGGTATTTTCAAGTCAACAAAAAGAATGAACAAGGTTCCTATGAGTAATCCGGTAAATGCCAGGAAAAAACTTCCCGCCTCTATTGATTCAGGCAAAAGATCAGTCAGCACTATTGCCAGCATAATTCCTCCAGCAAAGCCGAGTATAAAACCAAGCAGTGAACGGCTTGGATGTCTGACAAACAGGGCAATTATTGTACCCGATCCGGTACCGATAATCCCGGCTGCCAGGCCAATTAGTGTAATTTGCATTAAGTCATTCATTTAGGCCACTCCCTACAACGATTAATGCTCACCCATTTATTATAACTAAAAGACCTTAAACCGTATAGAGTAAATTACAACTAACATTTTATTTAAAAATTTATTAGTAAATCTTAATATTTATACCATAAAGCTGCCTATTTTCGCCTGTATAATGTAATTGATAGTCAGGCACAGCCTGAGTGAACATCCGGGGAGAATAGTAATCAACACTTCCTTTCAAGATTTTTCCCGGATTTTATATAGATCTCACAGTCCGCGGGGCGGCAAGCATGATATTTCGACACCATGAATCAGACCTTACCCCGCGGACCACTCTTTACTACCAGTTTGTCTGAAGAAAATTTCCTCTTTTAGCTTCTCACAGAGTTCCCTTTATATTAAAATTGTATCCAACAGTTAAAAGGAGTCCAATACTTTGACAGATATATGGGTTGTTGACGATGAAAAAAATATTCGTGATTTGATCAGCCGTTACCTGGAAAAGGAATCATATAACGTGCGTACTTTTAAAAACGCAGAAGAACTGGAAAACGCGCTGGTTAACAGCACACCGGATATGTTTATTCTAGATATCATGCTACCCGGTATTGATGGATTATCACTTTGCCGCCAAATCAGGGAGAAATACAGCCTGCCGGTTATTTTTGTATCGGCGCGAGGTGAAGAGTTTGACCGAGTTCTGGGGCTGGAACTTGGGGCCGATGATTACCTGGCTAAACCGTTTAGTCCCCGGGAACTGGTTTTGCGAGTAAATACAGTTTTCAGGCGGCTGCAACCTGTTGACGAATCAGCAGATAGAAGGATCAATTTGAAAAATGTAACGGTTATTCCCGAACAACGCAAGGTTACTGTAAACGGTGAGGATATCGCCCTGACCGGTAAAGAGTTTGAGCTGTTTTCTTACCTGGCAGATTCACCAAACAGGCCTTATAGCAGACAGCAGCTGCTAGAGTCGATCTGGGGGCTAAACTACGAAGGTGAAGATAGGGCTGTTGATGACACGGTAAAGCGCATCCGGAAAAAGATTCGCGAAAAAGGAGCACTGCCAGAACTTAATACGGTATGGGGTTACGGGTACAGGCTTGATGTTTAAACGAATTTTTCTTGGCTACATGGCTGTCCTGCTCATCTCCTTCTCTGTCCTGGCCCTGGCTTTTAACTTTACAGTACGCCAGTATTTGATTAATGATACGATCCAGAGCCTGCACCGCGTGGCCGAGACCCTTTCATCAACAGCTTTTCCCCCGGGCATGCAGGGTGGAGGCAGTATGCGTGGAGCTTTTTTTAAGCTGGCAAACCGTATTGCCTATGCCGACTATGTTGTCCTTCGCCATGACGGTATCATTATCGACAGCAGTGATCCTAAAGCTTACCCGCACGGCGTAAAAAACATCAACGAAGCATTTATGGAACTGGCTTTTGAAGAAAGTCCGCAGGAAAGCCTGGTAGAAAAAAATCTTGTCGCCGTATCCTATCCTGTTGTCACCTCAAACGGAAACAGTAACAGTAAAAGCGCTGCCCTGATCCTGTATACCCAGCTTGATCTTTTAACCCAACTCAACCACAGTATCACGGGAATCTTGGCCCTTGCCGTTGGGGCAGGAAGCATTGTTTCTCTTATAGCCGGCCTGCTGGTAGTAAGGGTTGTAGTAGGCCCCTTGCAGCAGCTCAAAGACCGGGCCGCCGAACTGGCCAGGCGACGTTTTTCAGGCAAGCTAGATATTAATACTGGTGATGAACTGGAAAAACTTGCAGAGGCAATCAATGAAATGTCCGGGCGCCTTGCAGAATATGACGAATCGCAAAAAGAGTTTTTCCGCAATGCATCCCACGAGCTAAAAACTCCCTTAATGTCGGTCCAGGGCTATGCAGAAGCTTTAAAAGACGGCGTTATCCCTGACAGCGAAAAAGAAGAAAGCCTGGACTTGATCATCAGAGAATCGGGACGTATGAAATTGCTGGTCAATAAATTTATATACCTGTCAAAAATGGAAACCTTAAAGGAAAACTATTCTTTTGAAAAATTAAATCTAAATGATGCTGTCAGAGAAGCAGTTCATACCGTGAAAAGTTTGGCCTTTGAAAATAATGTTGAAATGGAAATCAACATCGCCCCTGAGACAAAAGTTGTCGAAGCTGACCCTGAAAAGCTACATCGGCTTTTAGTAAACCTTTTGGGCAATGCCCTGCGTTATGCTGCCGGCAGGGTCACTGTAAATGTTAGAAGCGGTGCAACTATTGAAGTTATAGATGATGGTCCTGGTTTTAAAACTGGAGAATCAGAAAATATTTTTAAACCCTTCTACAAGGGAGAAAACGGAGGCAGCGGACTGGGATTGAGCATTTCCCGGGCAATAGTAGATAATCACGGCGGCACAATAACTGCTGAAAATGTTTCCACTGGTGGAGCAAAAATTACTGTCCGACTTGGCGATAGTTGATATAAGCTATTCCTAGATGCTGGCATGTTAATGTAGAGCCTGCTGCGGAAAAATGCGCTCACTGATCTTTTAGGCTGGGACTGCATCAACATTTCCTTGTCTGCACATTATACTTAATTAGTTTTCTTTAACATGCTGAGCATTTACTTATGCAATAAGCATGAGTAATATCTATTTCATAAAAACTAAGTACTTCATAAATATCCATACCTGTCAGACAAAAAGTTTACCGTGAGACGAAAACGGGACAGAGAGAAAAGTCCCTTTGTCCCAAGGAAAACCCGTCTCCCCTACCTTTCCTACTGGCTGGGGTTTTCGGTGATCCGGTAAAGGTCTTTGCGGCGGTCCTTAAGCTGGGTAACTGTGCCGGTGGTGCGGTGGCGGCGCAGGATTTCTAAGTCCACATCGCCGATGACGATAGTTTCAATGTTGGCGTTGCATTCACCGACTATACCATCACGGTGGAAGGTGAAGTCAGAGGGCGAAAAGATGCCCGACTGGGCGTACATGGTATCACTGCGGGGCACGTGGGTCAGGTTGCCGACGGTGCCGGAGATAACGGTATATATTTCGTTTTCTATGGCCCGGGCCTGGGCGCAGTAGCGCACGCGCAGGTAGCCCTGGCGGTCGTCGGTGCAGAAGGGGGTAAAGATAATGCGGGCCCCTTTATCGGTAGCCAGGCGACTTAGCTCGGGGAACTGGATATCGTAACAGATTAGGATCGCTACCTTTCCGCAGTCGGTATCGAAAACTTTCAGTTCTTGGCCGGGCTGGATAGCCCACCAGGTCCGCTCATCGGGGGTGATATGCAGCTTATACTGACTCTCAATGGTCCCGTCGCGGCGAAAGAGGTAGCTAACGTTATAGAGCAGCTCGTCTTCCTCGACAAAGTGTGAACCACCGATAATATTGATGTTATACTTAACCGCCAGTTCGCTGAAATGCTCGATGTACTGCTCGGTATATTCGGCAATGCTGCGCACCTGCTGGCTGGGGTTTTTCTCCCCGAGAAAAGACAGCAGCTGGATGGTTAAGGTTTCGGGAAAGACCACGAAATCTGACTCGTCAAGGGAGGCCACATCGACAAAATACTCACACTGGCGAGCAAATTCCTGGAAAGAATCGATTTTTTTCAGCATATACTGCACGGTGCAAATTCGCACCGGGAAGGCACGCAGGTAAAGGCGCTTCGATTTGGGCAGGTAGTCGACGTTGCTCCATTCCAAGAGAACAGCATATTTCTGCGAAGCTTTGTCATCCTGCAGGTAATTGGGGTTAACCCACTTCAACTTGAAATCGTTCAAAAGCTGGAAGCTTAAAACCGGGTCATAGATTATCTGCTGGATGACCTGCTGCACGTACTCCGTAGCGCTCATCTGGTCGGCATAATTATGATAGTAGGGGATACGCCCGCCCACGAGGAAGCTTTTTAAGTTAAGGCGCTGGACCAGCTCTTTGCGCTTTTCGTAGAGCCGGGTCCCGATGTGCAATCTGCGGTAGTCGGGGTGGACCATGATGGCAATCCCGTAGAGGTGCTTGCCGTCCGGGTCATGATTGGTAATATATCCATTGTCGGTTATTTCATCGAAAGTATGACGGTCTTCGTACTCGTTAAAATCGACGACCAGGCTTGATGAGGCCCCGATTATCTCCCCGTCATATTCAACGCAGAACTGCCCTTCGGGAAATATTTCGATATGGCTCTTTAAGTGGGCCCTGGTCCAGGGCTCCATGTCCGGGAAGCAGATCTTGCTTAGCTCGACAATATGGTCTATATCTTTTTCTTCCACGTTGCGGATGATGATTTTCTTTTCCATTTTTGACAGATCAATCTGGTCGGACATTATTTAACTACCTCCTATATTTAAAAAACAACTCTAATATTGTAACAGAGCTCTTTTGAGGGGGCAAACTAGTTGTCTTTCGGTCCGGAAGGGTAAACCGGGCCGGGGTTATATTCTACGCTGGGCCTGGAACTGCGCGGTTGCGGGAACATGCTCATCAGGCTGTATATTTCACCGGGCATTTCATTATTGACATTAATGCCCATTTCAGCCAGCTGCTTGCAGTCGATCGGATAGTCGTGAGTCCAGGTGCCCTGGGTCAACTTCTCGGCAACTTTATCGGCATTTTCATCGTCCATGTGTTTGGATAAAAAGCATTTAACTGTATCCTTGATCTGGCTAAGCGCCTTGGTGGCTACGTCGGCCAGGATAACGGTCTGATCGTCTATATCCTTCATCTCTTTGCTATCTAGCACTTTAAGGAGCGATGCAGCCGGATACTGGCCCAGCTGGGGGTCGAGCGGACCGAGCACGGCATTATCATCCATCACGATCTCATCTGCGGCCAGGGCAATCAGGGTCCCGCCAGACATGGAATAGTAAGGCACAAAAACGGTGACCTTGCCGGGGTGGCGCAGCAGGGCCTCGGCAATCTGCTCGGATGCAAGGACCAGCCCGCCGGGGGTATGAAGGATCAAGTCAATCGGTGCATCCTTATCGGTCAGGCGGATGGCCGTTAAGACCTGCTCGGAGTCTTCGATATTTATAAAGCGGGTCAGGGGGATACCGAGCAAGCTCAAGGCTTCCTGGCGGTGGATTAAGGTTATTACACGGCTTTCACGCTTTTGCTCAAGCTCGGCCATCTTGCGGGTGCGAGCCGAGCGCAGCAGCTGCTGCTGCAGGTACGGCGTAAGCGCTGATATGATAATGAAGATCCAAAATATTTGCGACAGGTTTTCCATTTAAAAGTCACTCCTTTGTGCTTGAAAGTTAAAACAGTAATAGATACTAACAATAATCGCGCCAGCATTCCCAGAAGGGATCTGCGCGGTAGTTGCGTTTCGGACGCATGAAAAAGATCATAACCAGGCCAAGGAAAAACCCACCAATATGGGCCCACCAGGCTATCCCGCTAACATCGGCGAAGGCATAAAAGAACTGGAGTAAAATCCAGTAGCCGAGGTAAATCGGCACGGGCAGCCAGAAGAAAAAGAAAAAGAAGGGCGGGATGATAGTTAAAACCCTTGCCCGTGGGAATAGTATCAGGTAAGCCCCCAGCAGGCCGGATATTGCCCCCGAAGCCCCAACCATGGGGATGGTGGTTTCCGGAAAGGAAAAACCCTGCAGCAGGGCAGCGGCGATGCCTGAGGCAAAATAGAGAAACATGAACTTGAAAAAGCCGAGTCTGCCTTCAATGGCCGGACCGAAAACCCAGAGGAACCAGACGTTACCAAGCAAGTGAACAAATGAACCGTGAACAAACATGCTGGTAAAGATAGTCCAGAATTCACCGGAGGGATCCTGGAAAAAATATAAGGGTGTAAAGCCGAATGTATTGAAAATAGTGGACTGGGCAGCTATCCCCAATGACAATTGGTAAAAATAGGCAAGGCCGTTTAGAACGATCAGGCCAATTGTGGCTATAGTTGAACCGTGATAGGTAATAGTATCGCGCAGAGGGAACATTTAAGAAATAATCCGCCTTTCTGCCGGCTGCATCAGCCGCATAGCTAACATTATAACATATTCGGATAGATTGATTAATAAAAGCTTTGCAGGTTTTAGCAATTTCATTGAAATATTCCCTTTTCAAAAAAGGATTAAGCTTGAATGTCTTGAATAATATAAATAATTTCAAAAGATATACATAACAGTAGGTTGAGGCACAGTTCTACCGGAGCTCGAGCAAGTCTCAAAGCTTTTAATTAAACAGGGGGGACTAAAATGAAAATAATTGTACTTGGCGGGGCAGGCGATATGGGGGCAGAAACGGTCCGCGATCTGGTTCGCTATTCTAACGCAACCGATATTGTTATAGCAGACAAAAATGTGCACGCAGCCGAAAGGCTGACTGAAAGCCTGGATACTAATAAGGTCAGGGTAAGTGAGATTGATGCTACTTCACACGATGACCTGGTCAGGGTCATGCATGGCAGCTCTGCTGTAGCGGGAGCACTGGGACCTTTTTACCGCTTTGAGCGGCCAATCATTGAAGCGGCGATTGAAGCCGGAGTCGATTACGTCAGTATCTGCGACGATCACGATGCCGCCGAGGCAGCCCTGGCCCTGGATGAAGAAGCACGGCAGAAGGGGCGGCGCATCCTGTCCGGGATGGGCTGGACACCGGGCTTAAGCAACCTACTGGCCCGTAAAGGTTATGAAGAACTTGAAGAAGTAGAGGCTATAAATATTTACTGGTCGGCCAGCGCAGCCGATTCGGAAGGCCTGGCAGTCATTTTGCATACTATGCATATTTTCACCGGAAAGGTGACATCATTTCAGGACGGTCGCTTTATAAACATCAAAGCTGGATCGGGTAAAGAACTTGTTGAATTCCCACCTCCCATGGATACAGTCAGCACTTTCCACCTTGGTCACCCGGAACCTGTTACCATTCCCCGTTACTTTAAGGGTGTTAAGGAAGTGACCCTGAAAGGGGGACTGGCTGAAAACTACTTAAACTACCTTTCAAAGTTTGTTTCAGCCCTTGGTTTAACCCAGGTCAAATTCACCAAACAGCTTCTCGGACATATTTTAAAAACAGCCCTGCCGATCTTGCCGAAGAAAAAAAGCCGCAATGCCTCAGCAATCAGGGTTGATATTAAAGGCAAGCGCCACGGCGAAAATGTCAATTTATCTTATGCCGTAACTGATAAAATGCGCCGCCTGACCGGTCTGCCCCTTAGCATCGGGGTTATGATGATGGCAGAAAATAAGATTAACCGTTTCGGGGTTTTCGGCCCGGAAGCAGATAATGCTGTTGACAGTAAGGATTTCCTGAAAGAACTGGAGATAAGGGGCATCAAAGTGGAACAGCGAGAGATTTAATGGCAAAAAGTGAAAATTAACTCTGACACCTTTTTCACTTTAGAAAAGGCCCGGCGGGGTTTAATCCGGCCGGGCCTTTATTATTTTTTTGCTAACCTGGTGTTGCCAGATGTTGCCAGGGTAAATAAGTTGATTTTATCTCTGACACCTTATCTACTTATCAGGCTTTGTCGATGCGGATGGCGCAGGCCTTGGTTTCAGGGGTTTTCGCCACCGGATCGAGAGCTGAACTGGTCAGCAGGTTGGTCGGACATTCGGCATAGTGGAAGCTGAGCGAAGCTACGCCGGGCTGGCTGCGCCGGGTAACTTCTACTTTTACTTTCAGCTCGCCGCGTCGCGATTTAACTTTAACCAGGTCGCCGTCTTCAAGGCCCAGATTTTCGGCATCAACTGGGTTAATCCTGATCTGCTCGCCACCGCTCAGTTCATCTAAGCCGTCTGAATGACGGGTCATGGTGCTGTGGAACTGGTAGAGACTGCGCTCGGTAGTCAGGGTAAGCGGGAAGTCAATATCACAGCTATCTTCCGAGGGGCGGTAGGTAAGCGGCATCAATTTACCTTTACCCGATGGTGTGTTGAATTTCTCAGTATGCAAAATCGGGGTTCCGGGGTGATCCTCTGCCGGGCAGGGCCACTGGATCCCTTCTTCTTCAATCCGGTCGTAGGTAATGCCGGCATAACTGGGTGTGAGGGCTGTCATTTCATTAAAGACCTCCTCGGCACTGTTATAGGCAAAACCTTCGGCTCCCATCTCGTTGGCAATGGAACTGACTATCAGCCAGTCAGGCCTTGCTTCGCCCACGGGATCAATTACCTTACGTACACGCTGGACGCGGCGCTCGGTATTAACAAAGGTACCGTTTTTCTCGGCAAAGCTGGCTGCCGGCAGAACTACGTCTGCTTTCTCGGCCGTTTCGTTCAGGAAGATGTCCTGGACCACGAAGAATTCCAGCTTGTCCATCGCCTCGATGGAATGGGCGGCATTAGCCTCGGTCAGGACCGGGTTTTCACCGACCAGGTAGAGGGCCTTGATATCACCTTTATAGGCGGCATCAAAGATCTCGGTGTGGGTCAGGCCCGGCTCACCGCTTAATGATGTCCCCCAGGCCTTTTCGAACTTCTGGCGGGCTGCCTCATCTGTCACCTTCTGGTAACCGGTAAAGACGTTCGGCAGCGAACCCATGTCACAGGCGCCCTGGACATTGTTCTGACCGCGCAGGGGGTTAACCCCACCGGAAGGTTTGCCCAGGTTACCGGTAATTAAGGCCAGGTTGCTGATGGCCAGCACGTTATCAGTGCCGTGCGAGTGCTGGGTAATACCCATGCAGTAGAGGATCGAGGCGGGATCATTTTCAGCATAC
>PXBM01000070.1 GCA_003566935.1 Syntrophomonadaceae bacterium
ACCCTATCATCGCCATAATTTTTCACGCTGGTGCAGGTTTAGGTACTACCATCGCCCTGATGGCAGGGTGGTCATTTTTAAACCTGACCAAGCTGCCCTTTGAAAGCGGTTTTTTAGGGTATAAATTCAGCTTGCTTCGGATGGGACTGGGATTACCTCTTTGCATTCTTGCCGGTTTAATAGCCCATTTAATTGATTTGTTTATTTAACCGGCAAATTTACTCAGGATTATCTGTTCCCTTCTTATATATCAAGCGGGGTTTTTCCATTAAAACCCTTGTATCAGGCGGCACGGGTTCTGTTAACCAGACATTACCGCCAATTATTGACCTGGCACCAATCCTGGCCTTTTCGCCAAGTATAGTCGCACCGGAATAGATGATCACTTCATCTTCAATATCCGGATGGCGTTTTTGCCCCCGATATTTATCGCCCGCACCTTTGGGCAAGGACAAGGCTCCTAAAGTAACACCCTGGTAGATGCGCACATCTTTACCAATAGTTGTGGTTTCTCCAATAACCACACCGGTTCCATGATCAATCACAAAACGTTCCCCGATTTTAGCTCCAGGATGAATATCAATCCCTGTCTGTCCATGGGCGTACTCTGTCATGATCCTGGGCAGCAGCGGCACTTTATGCTGATAAAGTAAATGGGCCACCCTGTAAATAGTAATGGCATAAATGCCAGGGTAACTAAATATAACTTCATCATAGCTGCGGGCAGCTGGATCTCCATCAAATGAAGCTTTAACATCTGATTCAAGAACATCGCGAAGAGCTGGAATTTCCTCTAATATTTTCAGGGAAATATCGTAACCGGCTTCAATACACTCCCGGCAGGTCAGGTTATAGCGCAAGCAGTCATGACGAATGCTGCTGATAACCTGTTCTGAAAGCATTGCATAAAGCTGGGTTACACTTTGCCCGACATGATACCTGAGGTTTACCGGGTCCAGCTTTTCCGGGTTAAAGAAACCGGGATAAATAACCTCGAAAAACTTGTCTATTATTTTCACTACAGAATCCTTCGAAGGAATCGGTTCATAATCAACATGACTATTACATCTTGACTCGGAACAGCTGGCAATAATTCTTTCAACTACCTGGGGCATTTTTTTCCGGTAGAAAGACATAATTTCTTCTTCGGTCAGGCAGGCACCATCTTCGTGTTTTTTGTTCTTTGTCATCTCTATCCCTCCAATGATTTGCCAACGAGAAATCTGGATCTAGTCATTCTTCAAATTTGGCCGGTGTTTTTTGATAAAACCTTTCAATAAAACTCTGTTTAACTCTTTTACTATAAAACAACTATTATTTCACGGCAACCCTGAAACCCGATTATTCGAGTATGTTATAATTTTAACATGGATAATGAGCCTTATCTTAACTTTGCCTCTATTTATGATCAGATCATGAGCGGCGTAGATTACGAAGCCTGGGCCGATTATGTTAAAGATCTCTTAAGCCGTTTTGACAGGCATCCGGAATCTATAGTAGACCTGGCTTGCGGCACAGGTGCCTCCACTTTCCCTTTCAGAAAAAGAGGTTACAAGGTTGCAGGGGTTGATATATCTTCACAAATGCTTAAAAGAGCAGCACGGGTAGCATCTGAACAAACCCTTGAAATAGAATTTTACCAGCAGGATCTACGTCAACTAAACCTGCCGGAAAAGTATGATCTGGCCCTGCTTTTTCAGGATGGTTTGAATTATATTATCGATGAAGAAGATCTGGCACAAACCTTTTTAAATGTTCATAATATACTTAACCCGGGAGCACTTTTTATTTTTGACCTGACTCGGCCATCACTGCGCCCCATAAAGGAAAGCAGCACTGCCTGGGTAGATGAAGAAGATTTTACCCTGATCTGGGATAGCAGTTACAAGGCCGAAAAAGAAATCTGGTCGATTAAACTGACCGTTTTTCAAAAACTTGATAATGAATTATTTCATAAGTTCCAGGAAAATCACCAGGAGAAAGATCACGATCCTGTCCTGGTCCTTAAACTAATCGACGCAGCTGGGTTCAAATTGTTAGGCCTATACAAAAGCTTTAGCTTGTCAGCTTCAGACGGTAATGATGTTAAGCTTACTTTTGTTGTACAGAAATGAATTCTTCTGACCTTACTATCCTATGCATCGCTTAATAAAACTACATAAAAGGCAACCTTTAAGTTGACAATAATCAAAATATATGCTATTATTCCTATAATCATTGTATCAATTATTTTAACTTGGTTTGAGAGGAGGTACAGAAATGACCGAATCAGGAGATCAAATTCATAGCTGCAGCCATTGTGAAGAAAAGTTTTTCCTTCAGGAAAAAGGCGTTAAAAAAATCCTTTGTGGAGCAGATCAGGTTTGCAAACCACCGGATGAGAAATACAATGCTCCTGACTGCAAGGTTTACTACTTCTGCTCAAATGAATGTGTAGAAAAGAAAGAACAGGAAATAAATACCTGTGAACGAATCCCGGGGTGGAAAAGATTTATGGATAATATTGGCAAGGTTAGTTCAGAATCGGAGGTTGCCGGGGCAAAAGTCCATCAACTGAAAAACAAATAAACTAACTACTAAAAATTTCTAAGAACCGGCCAGGTAGGGTGCTACTACCTGGCCTGTTCTTTTCATTTCGAAATTAAAACTTACCTCTTTTAAATGCTTTTTCAACCTATCTTCGAGGTCCTGGCATCTTTCAATAACTATTGCTGTATCTTTTCACTCCAACCAGCCATAAATCCCTCTTATTTGGCAATTATTTATTCCTATCCTATAACTACATAGCCACTTTTCTCAAGCTCTTTGACAACGGGATCTTTTTGATCAGTCTTCAAACGCATGGTTATTAGAGCTTTACCATCCTTCGAATAGGTTATGATAAGACTAATGATCAAAATATCCATGGAACTGATTAAAGAAGTTAATTTACCCAGCTCGCCTATTTTATCTTCAAAAGATACAGCTATCTTTATTCCAGGACGATCAAAATTAAATACATCAATAAAAGCTTTAAAAAGATCACTCTCAGTAATAATGCCTTCCAGGTTATTTTTATCAACCACCACAAGGGTGCCTAGTTTTTTCTCACGCATTAAAACTGCCGCTTCTTCAATCGCTTCATCAGGACCAATGGTAACAACATCTTTGGTCATAATATCTTTGATCTTTATTTTCGGATAAAGATAATTAATTTCGTGAATAGACAAGCTGGTAGCCGGCGATGGCGACGCCTTGATTAAGTCAGTATTTGTGACAAGCCCGATAAGCTTGCCTTTTGAAACCACCGGTAACCTCCTGATTGAATGATCTTTCAAAATTTCGAGAGCATCACCAATAGAGTCATTAGGTCCAATAATCACCGGATCTGCAGACATATAATCACGCACATACATAAATCTCATCTCCTCTGTTTTTAAATCCTTTTATTGTACAATTAGTTATAGCTTGAAAAAAAAAGACAATAATCTTATTTAACAACGGCAACGATACAGTTCTTTGCCTGCTGAATCACAGCATTACTGACACTGCCCAGGAAAAGTTTTTTCAATCCGCCCAAACCTCTGCTTCCGATAACAATCATATCAAAACCTTCTCTTTCTGCCACGCCTAAAATTGTCTCTGATGGATGCCCTTGCTCTAAGATTTTTTGAACCTGCATTCCCTTCTCTTCAAAGACCGTTGCTGCTTTATTTAGGATTTCCTCTCTTTCTTCTTCAAACTGTTTCTGAATCTGTTCAAACCTGTCCAATTCAGCCTTGCTAACATTATCTCTTGTTACTGCACCAACTTCATAATCCGGGAAATAAGCAAACTCCGGTTTTTTCTCGTAAACATGGATTACTGCTATTTGAATATTACTACAACCTTCGGCAAGAGTGATCGCTTTCTCCACTGCTTTTACACTATGTTCCGACCCATCTATACAAACCAACATTCTCATTGCACTTGCTCCCCTTTACTATTAATTTGCTAACCAGTCAGGTTAGGCGAAGCCAAGCTGATGTCGAAACTATTAATAAATCTATTCTAATTTTACCATAAACAGATGCAATAATAAATGCTTTGCAATTACTCAAACATATTCAGTTGGGGCTGTTTTCTTAAGAAAGCTATACATTTACAATATTTTTGAAACCTTTCTCCGCGGCAACTAAAGGTGCTAAAACAACAAAAAAACAGGGATATGAATCGTTTAACCGATAAATTACCCCTGTTTAGTCATTAGATTAATATTTACTGATTACTTAAGTATATCCCTTAGCTGAGCTTTTAGCTCGTTGGTTTCTTTTTCGACTTCTTTTCTTACTTCTTCCCAGGTACTCTCGCCAGCTTTTTTCAGGTCTTCCAGTTTTTCTTTGGATTGCTCCATTTTCTTTTCGAGTTCTTTTACTCTTTTTTCATATTCAATCTTGGCATCGGCACTTTTACCCTGGGTTTGTGCTTTTAATTTATCTACTTCAGCCTGCCATTCCTTTAACTGCGCTGCAATTTTTTCCTGGTATGCTTTTTTATCCATAATCTATCACCTCCTATAGCTATTATTATAACGCATAACAGCTTATTTTTCAACCATAATTAAGCTATCCTCTATTTTTACAGCATAATCATAGTAAAGGTCACAATTTGAGCATTCTTTGATAAGCTGCTTATTAAATTTACTCACAAAATAATTAAGTTGTTCTAATTACTAATGTCACAGCAGGATTTAATGTGCTTGAAACGAAAAGGTAAATAAACTCTATTAAGGAAGTGAAGCACTATGAGCAATATCCCGACTCGCGAAGAAGCAATGGCACTGCTAAAAGAGTATAACAAAAACGATGCCCTGGTTAAGCACGCCCTGGCAGTAGAAGCAGTTATGGAACATTTCGCAAAAAAATATGAAGAAGATCTTGAAAAATGGCGGATCATAGGTCTCATTCACGATCTTGATTATGAAAAATACCCGGACCAGCACTGCCATAAAACAGAGGAAATATTAAAAGAACAAGGCTGGCCTGAGGATTATATCCGAGCTGTAATCAGCCATGGCTGGAAAATCTGCACCGATGTGGAACCGAAAGAAAGGATGGAAAAAGTCCTTTATACGATAGATGAACTTACCGGTTTAATCGTTGCGACCGTACTGATGAGACCAAATAAAAGCATCATGGATTTAACCCCGAAATCAGTAAAAAAGAAGTTCAAGCAGAAAAGCTTTGCTGCCGGAGTTGACCGCAGTATTATCGAAGAGGGTGCAGAGATGCTGGGCATGGAACTAACAGAAGTCATTGATGAAACTATCAAAGGTATGCAGGCCAAGGCCGAAGAACTCGGGCTAAAAGGAGATTTGTAGAAAGGAAAAGGTACATACTGGGTTGAATATTCGCACATATAGCCTTTACCGATCACCATTTTTAGAGACTACTTTTAGAGACTACAAGGTTATAACCTGGTAACCTTGAGCTACATAAGCCGACATCGAAGGGTGGCCGTTCATATCATCTTTTAAAGGAATTCCAACTGTCTCATTATATTCAAGCACACCCATATTTGCGGAACAGGCCTTGCAGATACCATCAATAAGGCCTTTTTCTTTTGCCTTAATATACAAAGGATTTTCAGAAGCTTCCATATCCTTGATTAACCTGACTGCTTCACCTTCCACAATGATTAAAACTTTCAAGCCTTTGCTTTCCATATCCAGGGCATTGAGAAGTACGTGTATAAAACAAACCTGGTTACCGTTAAATGCAAAATAGATAAATTTACTCATTTAAAACCTTCCTTTCTTGACTGTCCTATAAATATATTACTTAACTTTTAATACTGCAGTAAAGGCTTCCTGGGGAATTTCGACCCGGCCAATTTTTTTCATTTTTTTCTTACCTTCCTTCTGTTTCTCCAACAATTTCCGCTTGCGGGTAACATCTCCACCGTAAAGCTTTTCGGTAACATTCTTTCGCAGAGCTTTAACAGTTTCCCGGGCAATAACATTATTCTCCACGGCAGCCTGAATCGGCACATCAAACATCTGCCTGGGGATAATTTCTTTTAACTTTTCTACCATTTCCCGGCCTCTCTGGTAAGCTTTATCCTGATGAATAATAAAGGATAATGCATCAACCTTTTCAGTATTAACCAGAATATCCATCAAAACCAGTTTTGATTCCCTGTAACCATGTAGTTCATAGTCCAATGCTGCATAACCCCTGGTGCGTGATTTGAGCAAATCGAAAAAATCATAAACAATTTCAGCCAGTGGCAAATAATAGGTTAGCTTAACCCGCTCCGTATCAAGGTACTTTGTATCCCTGAATTCCCCTCTTTTTTCCTGACACAACTCCATAACCGCACCCATGTATTCTACTGGAATTAAGATCGAAGCATCAACATAAGGCTCTTCAATTGCTTCCCTTTCTCCAGAAGGAGGCATTAGTGCAGGATTGTCAACTTCAACCATTCCTCCATCTTTTAAGTGGACCCTGTAAACCACACTGGGAGCAGATACTATTAAATTCAGACCATACTCCCGCTCCAGCCTTTCTCTGACAATATCCATGTGCAGCAGGCCAAGAAAACCGCAGCGGAAACCAAGTCCAAGGGCTGCTGATTTTTCAGGTTCATAAGAAAGAGCTGAATCATTAAGTTTTAACCGCTCAATTGCTTCCCTCAATGTTACAAAATCATTGCTATCCTGTGGAAAAAGTCCGCAAAAAACCATGGATACAACCTTCCGGTAACCTGGCAAGGCCTTTTCTGCAGGGTTTACTGCCCCGGTTACCGTGTCACCAACCGCAGCGTCGGCAACATTCTTTATTGAAGCAATCAGGTAGCCAACTTCACCTGCAGCCAAACCTTCAACCGGCTCCATGGCTGGCCGGAACACACCAATTTCGGATACTTCAAATTCCTTACCGGTATTCATAAACTTAATCCTATCACCGGTATTTATACTGCCCTCTACCACCCGGATATAAGCCACAACGCCCCGGTACTTATCATAGTTTGAATCAAAAACCAGGGCTTTTAAAGGAGCACTCGGCTCACTTGGTATTGGTGGCGGAACCTTTTTGACTACAGCATCAAGAACCGCTTCTATACCTGTCCCCTGCTTGGCTGAAATGGGCAGGGCATCCGCCGCTTCATCGCCAATCAAGTCCATCAACTCGCCCTTGACTCTTTCAGGATCGGCGCTGTCAAGGTCAATCTTATTGATCACAGGTACTATGGCTAGCTCCTCTCCCAAAGCTAAATATGTGTTGGCCAGAGTCTGGGCCTCAATTCCCTGGGCGGCATCCACCACTAAGATAGCTCCCTCACAGGCAGCAAGACTTCGCGACACCTCGTAAGTAAAATCAACATGACCCGGTGTATCAATTAAATTCAAGACATACTCTTCGCCATCGTCAGCCTGATAAGCCAGGCGAACGGCCTGCAGCTTAATGGTGATGCCCCGTTCCCTCTCCAAGTCCATCTGATCAAGAACCTGTTCTTTCATCTCACGGGCAGTAAGAGTGCTGGTTGCTTCAAGCAGACGGTCAGCCAGGGTTGACTTGCCGTGATCGATATGCGCTATGATACAAAAATTCCTAATGTTTTCCTGCTTCAAATATTAATGCCTCCATCCAGATATTCTTCCTGTAGGATTATAACACAAGATAAGCCAGGAATTAATTTTTGATACCTGGCAGGACATGATTTTGTGAATTTGTGAATTTTAAAGCTTTGCCAGATAGCGTTTTAGCGGCCGGTTTCGATTTTCATGCTGACTTCCTTTACCTTTTATCTATACTATTCACGCCAGTATTCCGGCCGGTTAATTGCGTCAGCACAAAGAACATTTCCGGTTAAATTGCTCAATAAACCCGGACTCATTTCACGCACCATCCAGGCAGCAGCTATTTCCTCAGGAATAAGATATGGCGCTTCAAGGCCAAGTTTACCAGCTTGCTTAAAACCAAAACGGGGATAATAATTTGGATGGCCGAGAACAAATACCAGTTTTACTCCCTTTCGTGTCAGTATCTGTAAACCTTTTTCAACCAGCCGACTTCCTATCCCCCGGTTTTGTTCCTCTGGTAACACAGCAAGCGGAGCAAGTAATTGAATGTCCAGCTCCGAATCAGTGTCAAGTTGTGCGCTGGTAAATAAAACATGTCCGATTATCTTCTCATCCCGCAGCGCAATAAGGGAAAGCAGCGGCCGGGCAGTCGGATCACTTAAGAGGCCATTTATAAGTTTAACAATTTCCGGACCTTCATCCTGGCCAAAAGCCTGCTCTTCAACGTTCAGTAATTCCTTCAAATCTGCTTTAACTGCTTCGCGTATTATCAATGATCCAGCTCTCCTATAATATGTCATTTCTTAATCAGGCTTATTACTTTTTCCTTGATGTTTTCATATAGACTTTCTATCCCGGCTTTATAATAAGTGTCCCTGCTTCGGCGTAAAATATCAAGTGTTGTTGCTTCGATCACTTTCCATAACATTTCCTTTTCAGGGGTATTCCTAAAATAGTCCAGCTTTACCTGGTATGCTCCCTTATACTGCCTACCCCCTCCGTTTGGTGTAATCCGCTTAATAATCCTATTTAAGTCAATAGAACTGCTTCCGGATCGCAGGGAAACATCAAGGTACATTTCACCTTTCTTGGGGTTTTCTATAACAGCGAAAACCGCTACCAGGCTGTGGTTTCTATTTTTCAAAATCATATCTGCTGCCAGGGCAATGGAATCCCTGTTTTTTGAATCAACAAAACCAACTCCGTAAAGACCCCAGTCTTTATAAACAACCTCGTTGCCAATACCCTTGTTATAGTAGAGCAGCATCTCGGGAGTTGGCGGCAAGCTGTTGATGTTTTCCAGAATATCCTGGTCTGCAAATGCAGACAGAAAGCTTAGGGCTTCTATATCGAAGGGGTTAATATGATTATAGCTATCGGTATCGGTTTGAATGCCGAACATCAATGCTGTAGCAATAACAGACATATCTTCAGCGGGCAGCTCAAGATCCAGGTTCTGCAAAATTAAAGTAACCAGGGTGCTGGTGGAACCTACATCAGTTCTAAGCAATGCATAATCAGCCGGCATTGCATCAGGTGATTTAGCGTGATGATCAATATGAACAGCACAGGGAATACTGTCACCAATTGCTTCTACCCTGTTATTTTGAAAGTCGGGGACTATATAGGCTTCGTACTTTTTAACATAAATATCTTTACCAAAATTAACAGGTATTTTTAGTTTGTCGATAAACAGCTGGTTTTGAGGAAGCGATAATTTTCTCTCCGCATAAATTGCCGACTCAATAGAGTAATGATCAAGGATTAGTTTAATGGCGTACGCCGAGGCAATAGCATCGGGGTCCGGTGACCCGGGGATAAAGATGGCTAAAGATTTATATTTTTGAACTGCTTCTGTGAAAAGTTCTGCTTCTTTTTTCATATACTGCCTCAACCTTTTTGATCATTATACCATTATTTTTGCATCAGAATGTTTATAAGTTCTATTACTCATGGTAAGGGGGTCAAGTATTACGAAGTATTAATTTTTAAATGTAATCATCATAGCTCTTACATGTAAGATTCTCCACCAGCAGCGCTGGTATATTAAAACCCTGGTTAGGGCACTCAAAAGAAGAACCCGTCTCCCTTACCAATTTAGCCTGATGCTGGCTCTGTTTTCCCGCCAGTACTCGTTCTAAAGAAGGGCACTCAGTCCCCGGATCAATATCTATCGAATAGCAGGGGGATTGTGCCTAAAATGCCGAGATATAGCTTCCTGACCCCTGTTAAACCTGTTTGCACAAATTCAATGCCCGTCGGAATAGAGTAGCCATTATTTGTGACAAAATCTCACAATTGGCTCATTAACCTGCTAAATAACTTGACAACTGATACACAGTGTTGCTAAATATCAAATGCACCCAGAAAGGTTTTAGAAGGCACGAACTGATCACCTTTTGGAAAGCAAGTAGTGACTGACAAACCACTCATTACCGTTTCTGAAACCAAAAAATTCCGCACAGGAAAGGAAAAACAGCCGCCAGGTTTCTGTAACCAAGTTTTTCTGCTTCACTGTTAATATGTTCAATCTGTGGGGCAGAATTTGACACGGCGGTAATTTGTGCACCGGGATATTCACGGGCCATGTAGAGAGCAGCAGAGCCCCACCCGCAGCCTGCGAGCAAGTAATTTGTCTAAATCCATTTTTCCCTCCTTGCTTGATCATTTCAACGAATATTTATAAATAATAATATACCATACAAATACTTAAAAGCTACAACCGGAAAACTGCGACCTAATTTTAGTTCTGACTGATTACGTAGGCGCGAGCCTGTCCCGGGCAACTAAAACAGAACCTAAGTAACAGGAAATGCCAGTAATATTCGCTCACTGCTCCTAATCATAAAACAAGGGAATTAGAGGTAGGTGTCTATGTAAATCTGTAAAATTGATCTTAAAGGTGAACGATTTCCGCTGCCTTCCGTACACCGGCAAAATGGCAGGAAACGAAGTGGTTCGCGTTAATTTCGCGGTATGCAGGCACTTCCCGGCTGCACAGATCATCGCTAACCGGGCACCTGGTATGAAAAACACAACCCGAGGGAGGATTGACCGGGCTCGGCACTTCCCCTTCCAGGACAATGGGTTTGCGCAGGCGTTCT
>PXBM01000240.1 GCA_003566935.1 Syntrophomonadaceae bacterium
AAATACTTAAGCTACCACGACTCCCTTACCGGACTTTACAACCGCGCTTACCTGGAAGAGGAAATGAGCAGGGTTGATGAAGATGAAAAGCTGCCAATCAGCATTATTATGATCGACTTTAACGGTTTGAAAATGATTAACGATACCTACGGTCATAATGTCGGGGATGAGATGCTGGTCAGTGGCGCAAACCTGCTGAGGCGGGTTTGTCGTGACAATGATATACTGGCCCGCTGGGGAGGAGATGAATTTGTTGTTTTGCTACCCCTTACTTCTGAAAAAGATGCAGACGCTATCAGTGAAAGAATAATTAATGAGTGCCGCAGCACTTATGATGATGCGCTACCCATTTCCATGTCTGTGGGGGCAGCTACAAAAGTTAAACCGGACCGGGACCTTGAAGAATGCCTCAAAGAAGCTGAAAATCGGATGTATACTCACAAATTAAGTGAAAGCAGCAGTGCCATGAATGCAACTATTAACGCGCTCCTGAAAACCCTTTCTGATTGCAGCCATGAAACCAGTGAACATGCCATGCGCATAAAGAACCTGTCCCTGCTTGCTGCTGATAGGCTTGATATGCCGGATACCGAAATTGAGAGGCTGGTCCTGCTGTCTACCTTGCACGATATCGGCATGATTAATGTGCCGGAAGGAATATTTGTTAAAAACGAAACCCTGACGGAAAAAGACTGGGCAGTTATTAGAAAGCACCCGGAAACGGGTTACAGGATTGCCAGTACCACAAAAGCGTTTTCCAGTATAGCCAAGGAAATATTATATCATCATGAAAATTGGGATGGGAGCGGTTATCCCGAGGGGTTAAAAGGAAGTGAAATTCCATTTTTGGCCAGAATCATCAAGATTGCTGATGCAATTGAAGTTATGAGCAGCGGCAGGCCGTATAAAAAAGCGATGACACAGGAGCAGATTATCGATGAAATCAAGGGCTGCTCAGGCAGACAGTTCGATCCAAAACTGGTCCCGATATTTGTGGAGTTGCTGGAAAAAGAAAGCTTGATCGAAGATATTTTCAGCCAATAAGAACTGATAAACACTGGATTGTTAAGTATGCCCGGGATAGTAACCCCGGGTATTATTCTAATAAATATTTTGGATTGAAACGGGGGTTAAATAATGGGCCATATGAAAACTATTCTACAACAGGGCAAGGTCAAACAGGCTGTTATTGATAAGTTTGTCGATAAAGCAACCGGTATAGTAGGGGCAGACAATATTTCCTCCGGAGAAATAGATCTTCTATCAACCTGCCGTGATTATTGGCCGGTCAGCAGCATCTGGATGCTGGAAGGATCAGTTCCTGCCCTGCCCCAGCTGGTGGTTTGGCCGCAGTCTACAGAAGAAGTATCCCAGATTTTAGCCCTGGCCAACGAGAAAAAAATACCTGTCGTTCCCTATGGTGAGGGCTCAGGTGCCCTTGGCGGCGCAGTGCCGCTGCAGGGGGGTATTATGCTTGATTTAAAGAAAATGAACCGGGTCCGCAAGCTGGACGCCTTAAACCAGCTAATTACTGTCGAGTGCGGCATGAATGGCGCCCTCTATGAAGAATACTTGAATCGAGGCGGTTATACCGGCGGCCATTTTCCGCAATCCCTGCGCTGCTCTACCGTCGGCGGCTGGCTGGCCTGCCGGGCTGCCGGGCAGTTTTCCACCCGCTACGGTAAAATTGAAGATATCGTTGTATCCCTGGAAGCAGTGCTGGCCAACGGCACTATTTTCAGAGGGCGCAGTGTGCCCCGGGCTGCAACAGGCCCGAGAGCCGATCTTCTAATGGTTGGCTCCGAAGGTGTTTTAGGTGTAATTACCGCTGCTGACCTGTGCATCTGGCCCCTGCCCGAAAAGCGCCACTATGCCACATATACCTTCGACAACCTGGCTGACGGTCTGGAAGCTATCCGCAAATTTATCAGGGCGGGAACCCGCCCAGCGGTGGTCCGGCTTTACGATGCCCAGGAAACAGGCAATCATTTTCCCGAGCTGGGAGATGAGCGTCCGGGATTGATCCTGCTTTTTGAAGGAGCCGAGCCTATCGTAAAGGCGGAGGCAGGCGTGGTTAATCAAATAGTTTCCGGCCATTGCGCTGTTGATGCCGGACCGGACTTCGTTGAACACTGGCTGGAAACAAGGTTCAATGTCAGTGCCGCTTCCAGGCTGCTGCAGAAAGATGCTGTCCTCGATACCATCGAAGTAACAACTAACTGGCACAATGCTTATGTAGTTTACCAGGCCATGCAAAAGGCCTTGCTGGGTGTAGAAGGAACGATGATGGCTTCGGGTCACTGGTCGCATGTCTACCCGGAGGGTGCGGCCCTCTACATGACGGTGGTCGGCTTTCCCGGTGAGGACAAGGTAGGCTACTATAAAAAGATATGGCGGGTAGCAATGGAAGCCTGCCTTGCAGAAGGTGCCGCCATATCCCACCACCACGGAATTGGCCTGCACCGCGGAGCCTGGATGGAGCAGGAGCACGGACAGGGGCTGGAAGTGTTAAAAAAGGTTAAGGCAGCCCTGGACCCAAACGGGATCATGAATCCCGGTAAACTGGGTTTGGAGGAGGTGCAGCAATGGGAAAAGTAAATATGGAAGAACTGCTCAATTGTGCACTTTGTCCCAACATCTGCCGCTGCGAATGCCCGGTGCTGCAGGCAACCGGTCGCGAAGCGGTCGCCCCGGCTGGCAAGGCCAGGCTGGCAGCCATGCTGCAGAAAGAGCAGCTTGGCTGGGACGAAGAAGTATTGGATGCTGTTTCTCACTGCCTGAGCTGTCGAGGATGTACCATTCACTGTCCCTTTGCCGAACTGTCTCTCTGCGATGAATTATTAAACACCCGCCTTGTCGCAAAGGCAAGCGGGGCCAGGCTGCTGCAGGTAGAACCATACCTGGCCAACCTGAGAAACTATGGCAGCCCTTACGGGCAAAAAAGTGAAACTGCTGCCTGCGGTGAAAAAGGGGCAGAGATTCTTTACTATGCAGGCTGCACTTCGCTGGCCAACAATCCTGCCTCTATTGAAGCGGCCAGGTCGCTATTCAACAAAGCCGGCCTCTCTTACCAGATGATTGAAGAAGATTGCTGCGGTTACCCGGCCGAAATATGGGGCGACGAAGAGCTGGCCCGCCAGCTGGCAGCGGAAAACCTGCGCAAAATGAAAGAAAGCGGAGCTTCCACCATGGTTACCGGTTGTCCCGAATGCTGGTTAACTTTTACCGGACACTACCCGGAATGGGGTTTAGAACTGCCACTTGAAATAATTGATGCCTCTACTTATTTCTTAAGCCTGCTTGAAGAAGGGCACCTGAAACCGGGCCAGGCTGATATGAAAGAAGTCAGCTACCATGACCCCTGCATCTGGGCAAGGGCTGCCCAAAAAACAGCAGAACCCCGGGAAATAATAGGCAGAATCCCCGGCCTCGAATTGCTTGAGGCGAATTCTTGCGGCGAGAAAACACGCTGCTGCGGTGGAGGAGCTATGTTCCAGCTATCTTACCCCGATACAGCCGCTGCCATTGCCCGGCGCAGGCTGGGCGAGTTTGCAGAAAATACAGCTATTGTTACAGCCTGCCCCTTCTGCCGCGAAGGCCTGCTCCAGGAAAACAGGCAGGTCCTGGAACTGGTCGAACTGCTCGACCGCACCTGCCAAAAATAAGATGAAAAGGTGTCAGAGATAAGTTCAACTTATTAGACGGTTATGGACGGTTACGCTAATAAAGTGCTTGCATTGTAAGCGCAAAAAGTTTATATTAGTGTATAGGAAAAACAGGGCAAATAGGTCCTGTTATAGCTTCTTTTTCTTAAGCGGGTGTAGCTCAATGGTAGAGCCCCAGCCTTCCAAGCTGGATACGTGGGTTCGATTCCCATCACCCGCTCCATTTATTTAAATGTACCTTTTTAATAACGAACAAAATGTAAATGAACAATATATTTTTATACCTTCCTGAGGTAATAATCGGGTGGGTATTTATTTTGCAGTAAGCAGTAAAAACGGCGTGCTTACCATCAGGGACAGTGATATATTTTTCAACAAACTTTCCTGGCAATTTGATCTATAAAGCAAAGAATTCAAAAGAAATAAAGAGCATGAGTGAGAAATTATTATTTATTTCAAATTTATGCTTTAGCATTCATAATAATTGGTAAAAACAGCTATAATCAAGGCTTGATCACAGCTAAATAAGCTTGCATAATATAATTAGCACTCGCGAAAGAGGAGTGCTAAAATTAACCTAAATATTGGGAGGGATAGCCATGAGAGATTTGGTAAGAAGAAATTCCGGTGGTGAACTTGATCGTATCCGTTCCGGTATTGATCAGGTTTTTGCCGACGCATTCTTCCGCAGCTGGCACACAGGTGCGCAGGGTGCTTTTCCCCAGGTAGATCTCTATAATACAGAGGGATCCCTGGTGGCGTTGGTTAACCTGCCTGGAGTAGAGATTAACGATGTAGAAGTATCTACCAACAATGATACCCTGACCATCCAGGGTGAGGTAAAGCTGGAGCCGGGCGACGGTGAACTACTCTGGCAGGAACGGAACGGAGGCAAATTCTACCGCAGCTTTAAGCTTCCTGCACCGATTAAAGCTGATGGTGTCGAAGCCAGCTTTAAGGCCGGAGTTTTGCGGATTGAAATGCCTAAAGTCGATGAACTAAAGAGCCGTACCGTAAAAATAAAAGAAAGCTCATAATTGAAAACAAAATTTTGGAATGGGTTGCTTTTTAAAGAGGGGGTTACCTTTCCATAATTTCAAAACCAGGCCGGATCATTGACCGGACCTGGTTTTCTTTATTTGTTTTAAGCAATTTTTTACGGTAATATGGTATTAGTTTTTTTATGTGGAAGGAAGTGACTTAATGGATGCAGGGTTAATTGGCGCAGGAAAGATGGGTCATGCCCTGGCCCTGAACATGCTTGATCACGGGCACCGGGTGGTTGTTTACAGCCGCAACCCGGAAAAGGCCGCAGCCTTCACTACCGAAGGGCTTGAGGGAACAGCAGACTTAAAAGAGTTCGTCAATAAGCTTCCGGACAAAAAAATTATCTGGTTAATGGTCCCTGCCGGAGAAACTGTTGATAAAATGCTTGAGCAGTTAATTCCTTTGTTAAGTAAAGGTGATATTATAATTGATGGCGGCAACTCCCACTACCGC
The DNA here is from genome assembly GCA_003566935.1 of Syntrophomonadaceae bacterium. Classification (GTDB taxonomy): domain Bacteria; phylum Bacillota; class Dethiobacteria; order DTU022; family DTU022; genus T3SED10-7. The sequence goes on from PXBM01000240.1 coordinate 5,166, forward strand.
GATTCTGTGCGCCGCTCGGAAATGCTCACTTCATATGATCTGCACTATGTAGATGCCGGGATCAGCGGCGGCCCGACGGGTGCCCGCAGCGGAGCCTGTATGATGATTGGCGCTGAAGAAAAGATCTATAAACACCTCGAACCGCTCTTTAAAGATCTTTGTGTCGAAGGGGGTTACCTCCATGTCGGCGAGAACGGTGCGGGGCACTATGTAAAGATGGTTCACAATGGCATCGAGTATGGGATGATGCAGGCCATAGCCGAAGGGTTTGCCCTGCTTGACAGCGGCCCTTATCAATTAAACTATGGTGATGTGGCTCGCCTGTGGAACAGCGGCTCAGTAATTCGCAGCTGGCTGATCGAGCTAACGGCAAACATGTTTACGGCCGACCCCACCCTGAAAACACTTAAAGGTGTTGCCGGTTCTTCGGGCACAGGTCTATGGACTGTAGAAGAAGCCCTGCTGCGCAAGGTACCGCTGCCTGTTATTACCCAGGCCCTTTATGCCCGTTATGATTCGGAGCAAAGTGATCCTTTTTCTGCTAAAATTATTGCCGGCCTGCGCCGTGAATTTGGCGGGCACGAAGAACCTGATCGGTAATATATATCTAAATGCCGGGCCTAAGAGCTCAGCGTGCGTGGTATCCTTAAGCAGTTAACAGCGAAAGTAACAGCAGATTATAATTGAACGGTTACAGTTTAATTAAATATTTCGAAGGGGTTGTAGATATTGTCCACAGAAGGCTGCACCATGGTAGTTTTTGGAGGAACCGGCGATCTTGCTCACCGTAAACTGGCCCCGGCTGTATATAACCTGCATCACCAGGGCTTGCTGTCACCGGACTTTGCTTTAGTAGGAATGGGCAGAAAAAAGAAAAGCGATGATCAGTTCCGCCATGAACTGGCTGAATCGGTAAATAAGTACTCCTCCTCTTCCTGGGATGATCAAAAGTGGGCAGACCTCTCCCCCCGCATCTACTATCACCAGGGGGATATTCGCTACTCCGATAGTTACCCGGCCTTAAAGGAAAGGGTGGAAGAATGTAACCGCGCAAATGGAAAAAGCAATAACATCCTTTATTACCTGGCTCTGACGCCAAACCTGTTTGCCCCTGCAGTAGAATCTCTTAACGCGCATGGTATGGTTGAAATGGAGACAGGCTGGCAGCGGATCATGATTGAAAAACCATTTGGTTTTGATCTTAACTCTGCCCGGGATCTAAACGATGTGATATCTTCGGCTTTCAGTGAAGAAAGCATCTTTCGGATCGACCACTACCTGGGCAAAGAAATGCTGCAAAATATCCTGGTGCTGCGCCTGGCTAACTCGGTTTTTGAGCCGCTCTGGAATGAACGCTTTATCAGCCAGGTGCAAATTATAGCCTCTGAAAATGAAGGTATCGGAGACCGCGGGCGCTATTATGACCGTTTCGGGGCGATGCGCGACATGGTTCAGAGCCACCTGCTGCAGATGCTGGCGTTAACCGCCATGGAACCTCCCCAGGAGGCCGGCCCGGAAGCAGTCCGTGCCGAGAGGCTAAAGCTGCTCAATGCTGTTCAGCTCTGGTCGGGAAAAGAAGAGAGGAACAACCTGGTCTTAGGTCAGTATAAGGGTTACAAGCAAGAAAAAGATGTTGACAGGCACACAAGTACCGAGACCTTTGCAGCTTTGAAGCTGGCTGTAAATAACCGGCGCTGGCAGGGAGTGCCCTTCTACCTGCGGACGGGGAAAAAGCTTGACGAAAAGATTGCTAAAATCGTTATACAGTTTAAAAAGCCGCCGTCCTTTTATTACGGTAATCCTCTAAAAGAATTGGAACTCGATTATGATAGCCTGCTTAATATCCTGACCTTAAAAGTTCAACCACAGGAAGGTGTGGTTTTCCAGTTTAATATCAAAAAACCGGCTTCAACCAGCGAGATTGTTCCGGCCAAAATGGATTTTTGTCAGCCCTGCGCATTTTTAATCAATACCCCGGAGGCATATGAACGGTTGATTGCCGATGCTATTGCCGGTGATATGGATCGTTTCAGCAGCTGGAGTGAAGTGGAAAGGGCCTGGACATTAATAGATCATATTTATGAACAGAGTAAAAAAGGCGCGCAGAAGCCGCACCTATACGAGCCCGGCAGCAGTGGACCTGCTGAAGCGGATAAATTAACTGAAGAGGATGGTTATCAGTGGTGGTAAAGTTATGATTTTATATGATATTTCGATGACAATTAAGCCTGATATGGCAGTTTACAAAAATAAGCCGGAAAAGAAACCGCAGATTGAGAAGATAAAGGACTTTAATGACGGCCATACCTATGAAAGCAGGGTAACCCTGGATCTGCATACGGGAACCCATATCGACATGCCTCTTCACATGATTCCCGGCGGAACTGATTCTGACAGCTGGCCCTTGACCGGGATTTTTTCCGCCTGTTCGGTGCTCGATTTCAGCGATCTGGCGGTGGAAGCCATTGAAGAGGAAGATTTATGTCTTAAAGAGGAACTGATTGACGAAGGACACCGCGCGATTGGCCTCGGTAAGACTATCCTGCTCAAAACCAGGAATTCTCTGCAGGAGGGCTTTGATTTTGATTTTGTCTACCTCGCCGCCCGGGGGGCGGATTACCTGGCTCGGAGAAAGTTGTCCGGCGTAGGAATCGATGCCCTGGGTATTGAACGTAACCAGCCCGATCACCGGACACATAAAATCCTGCTCGGAGCAGGAATGTGGATCCTGGAAGGGCTGCGCCTGCAGGAGGTTCCTGAAGGACAGTATATTTTAAACGTGATGCCCCTTAAAATCAGCGGGGTGGAAGCGCTGCCGGCCAGGGCCGTGCTCCTGCCTAAATCGATCCTAATCTAGAAGTTAAGCTATTGGAGGTTGCTTTATGGAACTTGTCAGACTGGGCAAAACTGAACTGATGGTCAGTAAAATCAGCTTTGGCGCGCTTCCGATCCAATCTGTTGATCGCGACAGCGCGGTTCGGGTTGTCCGTTATGCCTATGAACATGGTATGAATTTCTTCGACACTGCCAGGAGTTACAGCACCAGTGAAGAGGACCTTGGCCGTGCCCTGAAAGGGCTCGGTGAAAAAGTTATAGTAGCTACCAAGGCAGTTTACAAGGATATGGATAAGTTTGAAAAGGATTACGAAACCAGTTCTAATAACCTGCAGCGCGATTATATTGATTTATTTCAATTTCACATCGTAAACTACAGGGAAGAGCTTGATGCCATCCTGGAAAAAGGCGGTCCCTATGATTACCTGCTGGAAGAAAAGAAAAAAGGCCGGATCCGCCATATCGGCATAACCTCCCACCGGCCCTCGTTTATGCTGGAAGCTTTAAAAACAGGCAAGTTTGAAACGGTCCAAGTACCTTTCAACTATATCGAAACTGAACCTCTCGATCAATTGATTCCCCTGGCCCGTTCCCTCGATATTGGTATTATTGTCATGAAACCGGTAGCCGGCGGAGTATTTACCAGTAACCGCATGGCCATCAGCTGGATCCTGCAGCACCCGGGTGTTGTTCCCATTCCGGGAATGTGCCGGATAGAAGAAATTGATGATAACCTGCAGGCCTTAAATGCTGCCCCCGGCCCGGCTGATTTGCAGCAGCTTGAAGCGGATAAAGAGGAATTGGGCACAGCTTTCTGTCGGCGCTGTGATTACTGCATGCCCTGCCCCAACAATATCGAAGCATCATTTATTGTCCGTTCAGGCATGATTTTCAAAAGAGTCGGTTGGGATAAAATGAAAGAAAGCCATATCAAGGCATTTTCCAAGGGTCTAAGCTGTACCCGGTGCGGCGATTGCCAGTCACGCTGCCCATATGAACTGCCCCTGACCGAACTGGTTATCGATGAGAGCAAGAATATGCTGCGCAAAGGAATCGAGCAGGGTCTGCTCACCGAGGCTGAATTGCAGCAGAAGTTGAAGGAAGCAGAAGTTGAAGAAGATTAATAGGATTAACCGGCCTGGTTTGAAATATAAGCTATACTTTTTGGACTGCTTACAACTCAGAAAAGGACAGGCAAAAAGATGGAACTGACAACGCTGCATTTTGTGGGTATGGCTGTGGCTATGCTCATCGTCTTTGGAATCGGCGTCTATGCCGGTAGTAAAGTTAAAACCGCCCTGGATTTTTCGGTCAGCGGACGCAAGGCCGGCCCCTTCCTGGTTATGGGTACAATTCTTGGCACCCTGGTCGGCGGAGCATCAACTATTGGCACGGCTCAGCTGGCCTACCTGTATGGTTTTTCCGCCTGGTGGTTTACCCTGGGCGGGGGTATCGGCTGCCTGATCATTGCTGTTTTCCTGGTCAGGCCGATGCGGGAAACAAGATTTGAAACCATTCCCCGCTTTATCTCTTCAAGCTATGGGACTACAGCCGGAGTGATGGCTGCCCTCTTCGTTTCACTCGGGATGTTCATCAATATTATGCCCCAGGTTTTTTCTTCGATGGCCCTTCTTTCAGCAATGTTCCCGCTGCCCCTGCGATTGGCTGCCCTCATTGCCGTGGCCCTGGCAGTGCTATACGTGGTTTTTGGTGGAGCCTGGGGAACGGGCTTGATGGGGCTGACCAAGATTATACTGACCATGCTTGTTATGCTGACGGCCGGCCTGGTAGCCCTAATTTTATCGGGCGGTCCCGCCGCAATCGGCGAGCACTACCCCTCATACCCCTGGTTTTCCCTCTTCGGAAGGGGAGTTAACACGGACCTCGCCTCAGGGTTTGCCCTGATGGTCGGGGTGTTGTCCAGCCAGATTTACTTCCAGGGGGTATTCTGCAGCCGTGATGTAAAAGCGGCCAGGGGCGGTATGCTGCTCAGTGCAATCATGGCCCCCGCAATCGGGCTTGGCGGGATCCTGGTCGGTCTTTACATGCGCATGTATTACCCGGGGATAGACCCTGCCCAGGCCCTGCCTCTATTTATCATTAATCACCTGGCCCCCTGGTTTGCCGGAATTGTCCTGGTCACCCTGCTCCTGGCCTCGGTTGGAACGGCAGCCGGCCTGACCCTGGGAGTCAGCACCATGTTTAACCGCGATATCTATCTCAGGCTGCGCCCACATGCTGATGATCGCCGGGTCCTGCTGGTTTTCAGGCTGGCCATAGTGATTATTATGAGCCTGGCCCTGGCCGTAGTGCTTTTAACCAGTGGTGATGTATTGATCCTCAGCTGGAGTTACCTTTCATTCGGACTGCGGGGGGCCACGATCTGCTTCCCCCTCTTTGCGGCAATTTTCCTTAAAGGCAAAATTTCACCCACCGCCGGAACGCTGGCGGTAATAGCCGGCCCGGCCATTGTCATTACCTGGGCCCTGCTGCCCCTGACCCTCGATCCCCTCTATCCCGGTCTGGCTGCCAGCTTCCTGATTCTTTTTTTCGATTACCTTCGCAACCGGGGCAGGCATTTTGCCCAGCTCGAATAGGGTATAATAAAGCGAATAG
>PXBM01000276.1 GCA_003566935.1 Syntrophomonadaceae bacterium
AAACCGGCGACATGGTTGAAGTTGTTACCTCCAAGCAGGGTTCCCCAAGCCGCGACTGGCTTAAACTAGTCAAAACATCGCATGCCAAAAACAAGATCCGTAACTGGTTTAAGAAAGAGCGCCGCGAGGAAAATATAGAAAAAGGGCGCGAAATGATTGAAAGAGAAATTCGGCGAATTAACACTGAGCAGCGCTTGCATATGAAAAATGATTTGCTTGACGAAGTGGCCCGCTCATTTAACCTGGTTTCTGTCGAGGATTTATATGCAGCTGTCGGTTACGGTGGAGTATCTGTTCACCAGGTTATCAGCCGCATGCGTGAAGAGTATCAGAGAAGACACAAAGACCAGGAACCAGAAGAAGTCGTGCCTGAATTTAAGCCGGTTAAGAAAAAGAGACAGGGCTCGCTTGGTGTTTCAATTGAAGGTGTGGATAACCTGCTGATGAGGGTTGCAAAATGCTGTAACCCCGTGCCCGGTGACGATATAGTAGGCCTGGTAACCCGCGGCCGCGGGGTATCTGTCCATCGCAGCGACTGTCCCAACTTAAAGCAATACCAGGGTGATGAGAACCGACTGATGGATGCAACCTGGGAAGGTATCGATACCGCATTCTATCCTGTCGATATAGAGATTAAAGCCAATGACCGAAAGAATTTACTGGCAGATATCATGAGTTCTGTTAACGAGAGCAAGATTGAAGTTAACGCAGTATCAGCCCGGGCAGACAAGAATAAGGAAGCCACCATCCAGATGACATTAGTGGTCAGGGACCAGGTTCACCTGGATCAGATTATGAATAAGATCAGTAAGATCAAAGATGTGTTTTCAGTACGTCGCTATGTTTACGGCGCAAAAAGCAGTAACCAATAATTTGCAGCCTAATAAATGTAAAAATATGGAGGATAATATAAATTGCGAGCAGTGGTACAGCGTGTTAGCAGGGCCAGCGTGGAAGTCGAAGGTAAAACTGTAGGTAAAATAGAAAGCGGTCTGGTGGTTTTCCTTGGTGTCGGAAGGGAAGACGGCCCCGCTGATAGTGAATACCTGGCCGGTAAAATTGCCGGCCTGCGTATTTTTGAAGATAAGAAGGGTTTGATGAATCTTTCCGTCCAGGATCTAGAAGGACAAATTTTATGCATCTCGCAATTTACCCTGCATGGTGATTGCCGCAAGGGACGCCGCCCCGGCTTTTCTGCCGCAGCGCCACCGGAACAGGCTGAAGAGCTGTATGATTTATTCTGCGAAAAATTAAGAGAGCAAAATATTTCCGTAGAAACCGGCCGTTTTCAGGCAGAGATGCGGATTTTGGTAGACAATGACGGTCCGGTGACAATGCTGCTGGACAGCAAGAAATTGTTCTGATATACATATAAGGAACCATGTTATGAGAGGAGATCGAAGATGAAATATAAGGCACCCCGCGGAACCCGAGATATCCTACCGGATGAAGCAAAAAAATGGCAGCACCTGGAAGAAAGGTTTACTGATTACTGCAACCTCTATGGGTTTGGAGAAATTCGTACGCCCATTTTTGAGCAAACCGAACTCTTTATTCGCAGCGTTGGAGAAGACAGCGATATAGTATCGAAGGAAATGTATACTTTTAAGGATCGCAGTGGGCGAGACTTAACTCTGCGGCCTGAGCTGACTGCAGCTGTTGCCCGTGCTTACCTTGAACACAATATGAAGGAACAACCCCAACCGGTAAAGCTTTATTACAGCGGACCGATGTTTCGCTATGACCGGCCCCAGGCCGGGCGTTACCGCCAGTTTCACCAGTTTGGTCTTGAAATATTCGGGGCTGAAGGGGCGGTAGCGGATACGGAAATTATTTCTTTTTGTTATAACTTTTTTAAATCCTTGCAGATAGAAAACCTCTCGATTGAACTAAACAGTGTTGGTTGTCCTCTTTGCCGCCCGCAGTATCGTGAAGCGCTGGTGCCATACCTGGAAAAGACTGAGGATAGCCTTTGCGGTGATTGTGTCAAGCGCTACAAGAATAATCCCCTGCGGGTCCTTGACTGTAAAACTGAAAGCTGCCAGGCTGCTATTGAAAAGGCCCCACGGATGACCGATCACCTCTGTCCCGATTGTGAAAAGCATTTTGCTGACCTCAAAACATATTTAAACAGCCTTGAAATTCCTTTCAACCTGAACAGCCGCCTGGTTCGCGGGCTGGATTATTATACCCGGACAGCTTTTGAAATAACTGCCGGAGCTTCAGGTGCCCAGGCTTCACTTTGTGGAGGCGGTCGCTACGACTACCTGGTTGAACACTGCGGCGGACCGCACACACCCGGTGTGGGAGTCGCCTTTGGAGTGGAGAGAATCCTTCTGGCCATGGACTGGAGCAAACAGCTATTTGCTTCTGAAACACCGGTTTATGTTGCTACTGCAGGGGATAACCTGGAAAATGAGGCCCTGATCCTTGCTGCAGACCTGCGCCGGGAAGGGTTTGCTGCTGAGCCTGAGATGGTGGGACGCAGCCTTAAAGCCCAGATGAAATATGCCGGCAGGCAGGGTTACAATTATGTAGCCATTTTGGGGGAAGATGAAATTGCCCGGGGCATGGTCACCCTGCGCGATATGGAAAGCGGAGAACAGCATGAGCTATCCAGGGCTGAACTTTTCGACCTGCTTCTGGAAGACATTTTTGATTTAATAGACGATGGACCGGACAATAATTCAGCAGCTGAGACCGGTTCATTAATTTTGCCCGGGCAGGGAGAGCCTGTGCATAAAAGCCATTACTGCGAGGGGTTAACCCCTGATGATGTTGGCACAGTTGTAAAAATGGCCGGATGGGTTGGTCGGCGCCGCGATCATGGTGGGTTAATATTTATAGATTTGCGTGACCGCAGTGGAGTTATGCAGCTGGTATTTGATCAGCAATTTGGAAATGAATTGTTCAAACAGGCAGAAAGCCTGCGCAGTGAATATGTAATTGCGGTAGAGGGAGAGATAGTCAGACGGTCTGAAGAGAACATTAACCCGGCCCTGCCTACGGGACAAATTGAAGTGCGGGTCAAAGCCATGGAAATACTCAATACCTCAAAAACCCCTCCATTTTATATTGAAGATGATCTTAATGTGGATGAAAACCTGCGTTTGCGTTATCGTTATCTTGATTTAAGAAGGCCGGAAATGCTTGGCCGACTGCAGCTGCGTCATAAAGCAGTTAAACTGGTCCGGGATTACTTAGACAATTATGATTTTCTGGAAATAGAAACCCCGATGTTGACTCGCAGCACCCCGGAAGGAGCGAGAGACTTCTTGGTACCCAGCCGTCCGCATCCCGGCTCCTTTTACGCTTTGCCTCAGTCCCCGCAGCTGTTCAAGCAGCTCCTGATGGTCAGTGGAGTAGAACGTTATTTCCAGATTGTCCGCTGCTTCAGGGACGAAGATTTAAGGGCTGATCGTCAGCCCGAATTTACCCAGGTGGATATCGAAACATCATTCTTCGGCCTGGAAAATCTTTTTGCCCTGATGGAAGGACTTGTCGCCCGTCTCTGGGAAGAAATACATGGAGTTGAGGTAAAGATGCCCTTTCTGCGCATGCCATACAGCGAAGCTATGAACCGATTTGGATCAGATAAACCGGATCTGCGTTTTGGTATGGAACTGGTTGCCCTAGACGAGCTGGCACAGAAGAGCAACTTTAAAGTTTTCACTTCATCTATTGATAGTGGAGGTTCAGTAAAAGGACTATTAGTTAAAGGCGGAAGCAGTATGAGCCGCAAAGAGCTTGATGATCTGACCCTTCTGGCCCGTCAGCTGGGAGCCAGGGGACTGGCCTGGGCTTTCGTTGAGGAAGGCGGCTGGCGTTCGCCAATCAGCAAATTTTTTGATGTCGAACTAATGGATCAAATCAGCGCTAAAATGGAAGCTGAGCCCGGCGATGTATTATTGTTTGTAGCGGACAAATGGGAAACAACCTGCCAGGTGCTCGGTTACTTGCGTCGTCACCTGGCTCCAAACGAAAAATCCGGCGATCCGCACTTCCTGTGGGTCATAGATTTTCCATTGTTCCATTATAACGAGGAAGAAAATCGCTATGACTCAGATCATCACCCCTTTACCGCTCCCAGGGTCGATGACATGGGCTTATTGGACAGTGATCCCCTGGCAGTGCGGGCCCAGGCTTACGATCTGGTTCTTGATGGCGTGGAGATAGGCGGAGGAAGTACCCGTATTCACGATAGCCAGGTCCAATCTAAGATATTTGAACTACTTGGCTTATCGGAAGAAGAAAGCCGGGAAAAGTTTGGCTTCCTGCTTGAGGCCCTTTCATTCGGTGCTCCACCGCATGGCGGTATAGCCCTGGGGCTTGACCGCCTGGTTGCCCTGCTTTCGGGAGATGACTCAATCCGCCAGGTTATACCTTTTCCCAAAACAGCCGCAGCCAGCTGCCTGATGACCGGTGCTCCATCGTCCGTGGATCATGATCAGCTTGATGAGCTTAAACTGGAACTGAAAAAGCAGGAAGACAAGGAAGGGTAGGGACTGCAGTAATCAGGATTCAGAATACTGATCTTGCGATTCAGCCGATTTTATGCTATGATTTTTATGGAAATAGTTAGTCAATTGTAAGCATCGCCCTGCGGTGTTCGTGACAGCCGATCAAGTTTTGAGCTAACACTTTTACATCGGGAACCTGGACTTCAGCTGCAGCGCAGCAGCCTCCGCAAAGAGGACCTGTAAAACAGCTGAGAGGGTACCCACCTTTTGAGGGAACAGTTCAAAACATCGGTCCACGGCACAGCGGGGTTTTTTTATGCCAACCTGCGTGCTATAATTAAGGATGTTTGGGAGGTGATAACATTGTCTGTTGAGCATATTTACATGCAAATCAGTCGTGAATTGAAGGCGGGAACCCATCCGGGAGATCTTCTCGATCTGCTCGACGAACTTGAATTGGAACAAAAAGTTGAGCTGATGGAAAAGCTTTCCCCTGATGATGCCGCTCAGATTTTCGAGGAAATGGAAGATTTTGAGCAGGCTGAAATCCTCAAACTTCTCGGCGAAGAACGGACCAGGTTAATTCTGAAAAGCCTGGCTTCCGACGATGCCGCCGACTTGATCGGTGAGCTGTCCCCGGAAGATGCCCGCAAGGTCCTGGATTTAATTGATCAGGAAGAGACACCGGTTGACTTCGGAGATCTTCTAAAGTATCCGGAAGATACTGCCGGTGGTATTATGACCACCGAATTCATTTCACTTCCCGCTGACATACCGGTAGAAGAAGCAATTGACCGTTTAAGGGAAATCGCTCCCGAAGCAGAAACTATATACTATGTTTATGTAGCTGATGAAAATGGTAAACTGATCGGGGTTGTATCATTACGCGACTTGATCGCTTCTTCAGATGGTACTTTAATTAAAAATATTATGCGATCTAACGTAATTAACGTTAATGCCGAGCTTGACCAGGAAGAAGTGGCGCGCATTGTTTCCAAGTATGACCTGCTGGCAGTACCTGTTGTTGATGACCAGGACAGGCTATTGGGTATCATTACCGTCGACGATGTGATGGACGTTATGGAGCAAGAAGCGACGGAGGATATTTACCGCCTGGCCGGGGCCAGTGAAGTTGTAGGTGTGGAATTAACCAAAGCTCCTGTCAGCAAGGTGGTTCGCATGAGATTACCCTGGCTTTTTATCAGCATGGCCGGCGGAATTCTTTCGGGAAGTGTAATCGGTGTTTTTGAAAGCACCCTTGAAGCAATAGTTATGCTTGCGGTCTTTATTCCAGTTATTATGGATATGGGCGGTAATGTTGGTACGCAATCATCTACCATATTTGTGCGCGGCCTGGCCACCGGTGAGATCGAATCTTCCGAGATGTGGCCTTATTTTTTCCGGGAAATAAAAATCGGAGCTGTGATGGGTCTGCTTTGCGGTATTGTAATATCTGTCGCTGCTTTTTTCTGGCAGGGCAACCCATACCTTGGTGTGGTTGTTGGCGTTTCAATGCTGGCAACAATAAGCGTTGCTGCCTTGATTGGCACACTTGTTCCGATGATTTGCAGCATGATTAATATTGACCCGGCAATTACTGCCGGACCTTTTGTCACTACCATCAAAGACGTTACCGGCCTGCTGATTTACTTCGTCATTGCTTCAACTTTCCTCGAATACCTGCGCTGACTCCACTTTCCTCCACACCATAAGTTGAATAGGTGTCAGAGTTAATTTCATCTTATTAGCGGCTTTACTTAACCCTTTGCTCAATGATCGGTCGGGCAGTAATTGGGATGGCTTTGTCTTGGTACTATTGGCATATGTTTTACCTGCGGAGAAGTAAACCAGTTCCATCGCAGGCAAAGGCGCCTAAAAGTAAATAAATGGCAAAAAAGTGGAATTTACTACAAAATTTCCTCTTTTTTTTATATTTTTTTTAAAAAACAGGCAGGAATGTGGTAAAAGGGGTTGAATATTAGAGGAAAGTGGTGTAAAGTGGTGAAAAGTGGATGTAAATGCCCCATACGGAGGCGAACATATGTTTACAGGCGAATATCAACATACCTTGGATGGAAAAGGCAGAGTCATTATTCCCTCAAAGCTTCGCGATGGATTAGGTGACCGTTTTGTTATTACCCGTGGTCTTGACCAGTGCCTTTTCGTTTATCCAAATTCCGAGTGGGTTCGCCTGGAGCAAAAGTTGAAGCAGCTGCCTTTCACCAAGAGCGATTCCCGGGCTTTTACTCGTCTCTTCTTTTCCGGGGCAATGGAAGTAGAGGCCGACAGGCAGGGACGTGTTTTGATTCCCAACAACCTGCGGGAGTATGCGGGTATTGAAAAAGAAGTTATGTTTATTGGTGTATCAAACCGGGTTGAAGTATGGAGTGAAGATGCATGGAAGGGATATTTCGACCAGGCAAATGAAAATTATGAAGAGCTTGCCGAGAAACTGGTTGATTTTGACCTGTAAAAGCGAGGTATTGTTTTGGTTGAACTTCACCTGCCGGTTATGGAAAAAGAAGTAATTCAGCAACTTGACTGCCATCCCGGTGGGGTTTATGTAGATGCAACTGTCGGAGATGGTGGTCATGCAGAGTCAATTCTGAAGAATCTTGGAAGTGAAGGCCGCTTAATTGGAATTGACTGGGATGAGGATGCTCTGCAAAGGGCAGATGACAGGTTAAAGAAATACAGCAAGCAGTTAACGCTTGTTCACGCAGACTACACGAGGCTGCAGGAAGTTTTAAGTGAAGCCGGATTTCCAGAAGTCGATGGTATCCTGATTGACCTTGGGGCTTCAACGCTGCAGCTGATGGATGCCGATAGAGGATTCTCAATTCATCATGAAGGCGATTTAGACATGCGCATGGATCGCCGCCGTTCTTTGACAGCTAAAGAGATTGTTAACCATTATTCCGCCGATCAATTGGCCAAAGTGTTTTTTCGCTTTGGCGAAGAGCGTTTTTCCAGGCGTATTGCAGCAAGAATAGTGCGGGAGCGCGAAAAGAAAGACTCCATTAACAGCAGCAGTGAACTTGCCGAAATAGTAAAAGCTGCCGTACCGGCCCGCTACCGCCGCCAGGGAGGGCATCCGGCCCGCAGGGTTTTTCAGGCCCTTCGCCTTGCAGTAAACGAGGAGCTTGAAAACATTACCACTGTTCTGCCCCAGGCCGTAAAAAGCCTGGCGCCGGAAGGTAGACTTGCCGTTATTGCTTACCATTCACTGGAAGACCGCCTCGTAAAAAAATATTTTCGTGAGATATCAGGGCACTGCAGTTGTCCTCCAAATTTGCCCTGCGCTTGCCGGTCTCAGGCACAAATTGAAGTGCTAACCGGTAAAGCAGTAAAACCAACAACCAGGGAAGTTGATAGTAATCCCAGGGCACGCAGCGCAAGGCTACGAGCTGCTAAAAAAATGTAGAGTAGGCTGAGCAGAAAGAAGGTGAGAAAATGCAGCATGCCAGAAAATTGTCCCACTTAAATCGTCCGGCAGTGCCACAACCGGGCGGAAGTCCTGTCACCAGGCCGCAGCCCGGGGATAGGCTAAAGAAAGTAAAATTTTTATTAATTCTATTAACGTGTTTCATGCTCAGTATTGCCGTGGTTGCCCAGTATTCATCAATGGTTGTCATGAATTATCGTTTGAGCTCAGCTCGCGCTGAGCTGACAGAAGTCCGTGAAGTGACCAGGGTGCTGGAGCTCGAGGCAGCGCAGCTTGGTTCAATAGGACGAATCGAACAGATAGCTCGCAGTGAACTTGGTATGGTGGAACCTGAAATAAGTCAGCTCAGGGTGATAACCGCTAACAGAGGTATAGCAAGTCGACAGGGAGAGTGAAGTTTATGGCGGAGTTTCCGGTAACCAGGGCTATAGTTCGAAGAAGGCTAATTGCCATTTTTATTTTAACGGTGCTGGTGACTATACTTTTAATCAGCAGACTGGCCTGGATCCAGATAGTCCAGGCGGATAAATTATACGAACAAGCCTGGGAACAATGGAGTCATAATGTGCCGATAAGTACAGCCCGGGGTTCGATCTATGACAGCCAGGGCAGGCTCCTCGCGGGAAGTACATCAGTAAATACAGTGGCTGCTATACCTCCTCAAATAGATAACCCGGAGGCTGTGGCTGGCGCACTCGCACCTATACTGGAAATGGACGCTCAGCGAATATATGAATTAATCACCATGGATCGCAGTGCTATTTATATCAAGAGAAAGGTTGATCCTGATGTGTCAGAGGCGGTCAGGGAAATGAATATTCCGGGAATAATATTTTTTAACGAAGAAAAACGTTATTATCCGGGTGATAATTTGGCTTCCCAGGTTCTTGGGTTCGTAGGTATGGACCAGGGGCTGGCCGGAGTGGAAAGCTATTATGAAGATTACCTTAGTGGTAGTGAAGGCAGGATGCTGTATCCGGCAGATGGCAGAGGTAAACAGTTACCGCACACATTTAGCCGATACACGCTTCCACAGCAGGGATACGATTTGCACCTGGCAATTGATGAATCAATTCAGCATATTGTAGAAAGGGAGTTGGCCCGGGTAATGGAAACTTCTGCACCAAAGCAGGCGATAGCCCTGGTTTTGGATCCGCAAAATGGTGCTGTACTGGCTGCTGCAGCTAAGCCTGACTATAGTCCCAGTACTTACGAATTATATAGTCCGGAAAGCTGGTCCCTGGCACCGATTACATCTTCATTTGAGCCCGGCTCTACCTTCAAGATGGTGACTTTGGCTGCAGTAGTTGAAGAAGGGCTCTTTAATCCTGACGAAGTTCATCATTGCCCAGGCTATACAACCGTTAATGGAAACCGGATTCATTGTTGGACGGTAGATCGCGGAGGCCACGGAAATATATCTTTTTACGAATCTGTTGGCGGATCATGTAACCCTGCTTTTATTGAGCTCGGTCAGAGGCTCGGCAAAGAAAAGCTTTTTCAATATCTGGATGCTTTCGGCTTCGGTCAGGTTACAGGTATAGATTATCCTGGAGAAGGCAGTGGTATGATTTTTAGCCTCGATCAGGTTGGCCCGATGGAACTGGCTACTACCACCTTTGGCCAGGGCATATCTGTTACACCGATTCAACAAGTTATGGCAGTAACAGCGATGATAAACGGAGGCTACCTTTATCAGCCTTACATTGTAGAAGAGATAACCGATCAGGATGGTAACTCTTTAATGAAAAGAAAGCCGGAAGTAATCAGGCAGGTTGTATCGGAAGAAACTTCGGCCCAGCTGGTAGATATGATGGAAAGTGTTGTCCTCGACGGCACTGGTTATGCAGCCGCGATTGAAGGCTACAGGGTAGCCGGTAAGACCGGGACGGCAGAAAAGGTGGATGAAAGCGGGAACTACAGCGGCAGCGATTATATCTACTCACTGGTTGGGTTTGCCCCGGTCGAAAATCCTCAGCTGGTATTATATGTTGCAGTTGACGGAGTTACAAGGGGGCCTCGCCTGGGAGTGCATACCAGTGCTCCGTTATTTAAAAATATCATGGAAGATTCCCTTAATTACCTGCAGGTTAGCCCCTCGCCAACACAAGAACATACAGGCGGGGAAGTTGAAGAATACGAAGATCAGGAGCTCGAAGAACAGGAAGAACACTGAGGAGGAAGTTGTTTGAAGCTGACGGGAAGCGAAATAATCGAAGCCTGCACGAGCAAGTTGCTTCAGGGCGATCCTGGTAAGCAGCTATCCGGTGTCACTATTGATTCACGGGAAGTGAAGCCGGGCGATCTATTCATTCCTTTTATCGGTGAACACACGGACGGTCATTTATATATAAAGCAGGCTGTTGATGCCGGGGCAGTTGGGGCTTTTCACCATTTGGACAAACCAGTTGATGAGCAGCTGCCCGAAGACTTTCTTTTGATCGGGATAGAAGATTCTCTGACAGCACTGCAGCAGCTGGCTGCATCTTACCGGGAACGTTTCGAACTACCTGTTATTGGTATCACGGGTAGCAGCGGCAAAACAACTACTAAAGATTTCATCGCGGGAGTTCTATCCGTCAAGTATAA